>JAYSUZ010000004.1:0-2242 GCA_043718845.1 Cytophagales bacterium | reverse complement strand
GGAGTATACCCAAGCGTTAAATGTACTTGATTTATCCGCAGCTCCTGGTGGCAAAAGTACTCATATAGTGTCCTTAATTAATGCCAATAGTTTGCTCGTAGCCAATGATGTGATAAAGTCGAGGGCTTATATTTTAAAAGAGAATTTACAGAAATGGGGCTATGGGAATATTGTAATTACAAATTCTGATCCCAATAAATTTTCTGAATTAAAAGATTTTTTTGATGTTTTAGTAATCGACGCTCCTTGCTCTGGAGAAGGGTTGTTTCGTAAAGATGAAGCTGCTATGAAAGAATGGTCTCCCGAGCATGTAGAACTTTGTGCCGCCAGACAGCAGCGTATTATAGCAGATGTCTGGGACACACTCAAGCCCGGAGGACTTCTTATTTATAGCACGTGTACGTTTAACAAAAGAGAGGACGAAGATACGTTAGATTGGATGCTCAAAACGTTTGATATAATGACATTACCTTTGAAGCTAAAAGAGGAGTGGGGCATCCAAGAAGTGACATCGGAGGCTGGTGGCATAGGGTATAAATTTTTCCCGCACAAGACAAAAGGAGAAGGATTTTTTATGACGGTATTGCGTAAAAAAGGGGAAGATAGGAATTCTTCCAATTCAAAAAAACAAAAAAATCCTTTTGCTTTTTTAACAAGAGAAACGGAGGCTACACTAATGAAGTGGCTCAAAGAGGATACGCAATTAAAATTATTTTTATATAAAGAGCAAGTTTTGGCATTACTTTCCACAAAGGTGGACGACATAATTACACTAGCCAATCATTTGCATATAATTTCTTGTGGGTTGGAAATGGCCGAAGTAAAGAAAAAAAATATCATTCCACTTCCCGCACTGGCATTATCTATAGACCTCAATAAAAAGCAGTTCCCATTTGTGAACATCGAAAAAGAAGAAGCACTTAAATTTTTAGCAAGAGAAAATTTTGAAGTAACGCTACCGGAAGGGGATTGGATTTTGATAGGATATAAAAATAAACCACTCGGTTGGGTAAAAAAAATCAACAATCGGTTTAATAATTATTATCCTGTAGAATGGCGTATAAGGATGAAGCTTAGTTGAAACTAGAACTACGCTTCATTCTTTATTTAGTTTTCAGATGGTAATTGGTTTTTATTAAATCAACGTCTTTAAATTGAATTACAGCTTCATTTTCTCCTATCGAAATTACTTTGTACATTTTAGTCCAATTCCCTAAAGTTGATTTGCATAGAATATATTCTACCGGTTTTGCATTATTCCATTTACCTTTATATTCTTTTCCATTTTCAATAATAAGGAACGTCATATCACTATTGAAGGTGATTCTATCGTTTAATTGCGTTGGGTTTGGTGCTTCGGATACTCCAAATAATTCATATTCAGTTATTAGCCATTCCTTTCCAGTCAATCCGGCGTTAATGTTATCAGTGGTAAGTTGTGCTTGTAAAGACAGTGCACCAAATAGACTTAAAATCAGTAAAAGGTGTTTCATCGTATAGGGTTTAGTTGCGTACTGTAAACTATAAAATTTCTTTTATTTTGGCAACAAGTGTCTCATTTATTTTTCGATACGACTCAAATGTCCAGCCTGCTATATGTGGTGTAAGAAGGACATTTTCGGCGGTTTTAAGATAGTCAAAAGCGTGTAGTTGAGGTGGCGTAAGTGTTGGTATTTTTTCATTTTCCAACACATCTAGTGCCGCACCTCTTATTTTTCCTGATTTCATGGCAGCTACTATTTCAGCCAATTGTATGAGTTCTCCTCTAGCCGTATTTATAAACCAGATGGGTTTTGCAAAAGCATTTAAATACGATTCGGTAATCAGAAATTTTGATTCGGCGGTAAGGGGGATATGCAGCGAGAGTACATCTGCGGAAGTTTGCAGCGTAGCCAAACTACAAGCGGTAGCATTGTCGTCGCCGTAGTTGGTTTTGTATTTGTCATAGGCGAGTACTGTACAGCCAAATGATTTCAATCTTTTGGCAAAAGCTTTTCCCATATAGCCATAGCCTATTATGCCCACGGTTTTCCCCATTAGCTCATAGCCTCTATTGCCTTCACGGTCCCAGATGCCCTTACGCACTTCCTTATCGGCTCGGCGTACGTTATTCATCAGGGATAGTAGCATTCCTACCGCTTGTTCGGCTACGGCGTCTCTATTGCCTTCTGGAGCATTAAGGAGTTTAATATTCCGTTGGGTGAGTAGCTCTACATCAAGGTTGTCAAGTCCTGCACCTGCA
>JAYSUZ010000300.1:0-6572 GCA_043718845.1 Cytophagales bacterium | reverse complement strand
GCTTTCCGATGGTATTTACTACTACAGTATCGAGTATGAAGGGAGCTGTACAAAAAAGGGCTGGCTGCAAGTACTTAGGTAGTAGGGTTTTTTCATTTGTTATTCATTTAGTATACTAAAAATAAAAACTGCTTTTTTGGCAATAAAAAAACCCGTTCGTTAGAACAGGTTTTTTATTGCCAAAAATAAAACAAAGGTTAATTATTCGTCTATTAAATCTTGGTCTAGCTCTAAATCTTTCACTGGTTTTCCTGCGGCTTTGTCAGCGGCTTTCTTCTCTTCCATTTTCTTTTTCTGTGCGTCTTTTTTAGTTTGATACGTAGCAAACTGCTCAGGAGTCAAAATTGTTTTCATCTCCGTTTCCCAGCTTTGGAAAATTGTTTTTCGTTGTTGTCCAAATGCTTTTTTGTCTTCGGCTGTTTTTGTTTTGGCTTCCGTAGCTTGTTTTACTCGGGTTAGCGTAACGGCATTTACTTTCGGTACTTGTTCGTCTGTAAGAGAAAGCTCTGTTTTGAGTCTGTTTGTTATTTTGGTGGCTTTTTCTTCTGGCGTTAGGTTCTGATTTTTTTCTTTCCCTTTCCCTTTTCCTTGTCCTTTAGCTTTTTCTTGTTGTGCAAAAACAGAACCTATTGAAACAACAAGTGCAAGGAATAAAATTGCTTTTTTCATATTCATAAAATTTATTTTTTGTGTAAATAATAGAACTGTCTTTTCAAATAGCTTGCCAATTTTTCACAGATTAGAAATTTATTTTAATTTGGGCGTAAAATTTAGGCGGCATTCGTTTCTTTAATATCCAACCAGTACCTTTTAAGTCTCAATAAATTGATTTTAAGCATGTTGTATTTTTATATTCAATTTAACATTTTGGTAACATTAGGATGACATTACCTTAACACTACATTCCTTCCTTTGTAGCATAAAAGAGACATAGTTGATTTAGTAAAAAGTTGAAACAAGAGTGCTTTTAGGTACTCAAAAAGTAACTTAAAGTAGTTCATTTATTAACAATTCCTTAACATTAAAATACCTAATTTTACACTTTAAAGAATCCATAAACATGAAAAAAATAATCTTTATTCCCGTAATTGCAGTCTTATTATCGTCTTGTGGCGGTGGTACCCAAAACGATAAAAGTACAGACTCTACTGCTGCACAAGGCGGTTCCGTTCAAATAGACGGATCAAGTACGGTGTATCCTATTACAGAGGCAATTGCTGAAGAATTTCAGAAAGTGAACCAAGGTGTAAAAGTTACGGCTGGAGAATCAGGAACAGGTGGTGGAATGAAAAAATTTGGTAGAAAAGAAATTGACGTAGCAGACGCTTCTCGTCCAATATCTGCCAAAGAAGACAGTGCTTGCAAAGCTGCAGGTGTTGAGTATTATGAAATTCCGGTGGCATACGATGGTCTTGTGGTAGTGGTAAATCCACAAAATACTTGGGTTTCGACAATCACGGTAAAAGAATTGAAAAAAATATGGGAACCTGCAGCGCAAGGTAAAATCACTAAATGGAATCAGATAAGAGCAGAATGGCCAAATGAAGAAATTCATCTTTATGGCGCAGGTACCGCTTCTGGTACGTTTGATTATTTTACGGAAGCTATTGTTGGTAAAGCAAAATCATGCCGTGGAGATTATACTGGTAGCGAAGACGACAATGTATTGGTACAAGGAATTTCTTCGGACAAACTTGCGCTGGGCTTTTTCGGTATTCACTATTATAATGAAAATAAAGACAAACTTAAACTTTTGGCTTTAGACGACGAGAAAGATGAAAATGGGAAAGGCGCAATTTTGCCATCCGAAAAATCGGTAAAAGATGCTACGTATCAACCGCTTTCAAGACCCTTATTTATATATGTGAGCAAAGCATCGGCGGCAAGAAGCGAAGTGAATGCTTTTGTAAATTATTACCTTGACAACGCAGCGGCTATAGTGCCAGAAACAGGATACATAACGTTGGATTCTGAATTGTACGCTCAGATCAAAAAGAGATACGAAGCAAAAACCACAGGGTCTCTTTTTCTTACGGGAAGTAGTTCGGTAGGAGTGAAGCTGAGCGAGTTGTACAAATAAAGACAATTCTTAAGTAACTAATAAATGGAGTTTTCTCCTGAGTAACCTTTGTAAAGGATTCTCAGGAGAAAACTTATTAGTGCTTAAGACGGATTGTAGAAAGTGGAAATTTGAGTTTAATTATCAACGAAATAATTTTCATATCCACACAGGAACAGAGGTATAGGAGAAAATAGTTAGTTTTACAAGATGAAGATTAAAGAAAAAATAATCGAAAAATTGCTGTTGGCATGTAGTCTCATTACGATTCTTACCACGGTTGGCATTATTTCAGTGTTGCTCTTTCAAACCTTTGGCTTCTTCCAAGAAGTTTCCATCGTCGATTTTTTTACCGATACAGAATGGACACCTTTATTTTCAGATAAAAAATTTGGTATCGTAGCACTTCTTAGTGGTACAATACTGACGACCTTAATAGCCATGGTAGTAGCGGTACCGCTAGGCCTTACCATTGCATTATACCTGAGCGAGTACGCTCCTAAGAAATTTCGTGAAGTAGTAAAACCTATATTGGAAATACTAGCGGCAATACCCACTGTTGTTTATGGTTATTTCGCGTTAGTTTATATCACGCCCCTTCTTCAAGGTGTTTTTCCAAGTATGTCAGGGTTCAATGCCCTGTCGCCGGGGATTGTAATGGGTATTATGATACTTCCGCTGGTTTCTTCTCTCAGCGAAGACGCGCTATACGCAGTACCCAAAACACTTAGAGAAGGTTCTTTTGCGATGGGTGCTACAAAATTTCAGACTTCTTTTCGTGTCATTATACCCGCTGCACTTTCAGGAATATCGGTATCTATTATTTTAGCTGTTTCGCGCGCTATAGGGGAAACCATGATTGTGGCAATTGCAGCAGGGCAGCAGCCTCGTTTTACATTTAACCCTCTTGTGCCGATAGAGACCGCTACCACGTTCATCGTACAAGTAAGTTCGGGAGATGTGCCCCAAGATTCTATAGAATACAAAACAATTTTCGCCGTAGGGATGACGCTATTTGTGATGACACTTATACTTAATAATATAAGTTTCTGGCTAAAAAAACGCTACCAAGAAAATTATCAATAAGAGTACGTTATACAGTATGAAAGTAAAAAAGAAATTTAAAAATCGTCTGAATGTAGGCTCTTTTCCGAGAGCTAAATACTACGATTATCAAGATAAAATATTTAAATACTTTGCTTTAGGATGCACGTTGTTAGGAATGGTAGCGTTGGCTTTCCTTTTGTTCAATGTATTGAGTGCAGGACTTGGTCGTATAGATTGGAACTTTCTTACCGAAGGCCCTTCTCGAAAAGCCGCTAATGCAGGGATATTTACTGCACTTATCGGTACCTTATGGATTATGGTGATGACCGCCGTCATAGCCTTTCCTATCGGAATTTCTGCCGCTATTTATTTAGAGGAATACGCCAAGAAAAGTAAACTTGCAAATATTTTAGAAATAAACATTTCCAATTTGGCAGGCGTGCCTTCTATTATCTATGGTCTATTGGGGCTGGAGTTATTTGCAAGAATGATGAATTTAGGCGGTAGCATACTTACAGGAAGCCTTACCCTTGCCTTATTAATTTTACCTATTATAATCGTATCTACAAGAGAAGCGCTCAAGACCGTTCCGTATACTATAAGAGAAGCCTCTTATGCTTTGGGTGCTACAAAATGGCAAACAATTTGGAATCAAGTGCTTCCCGCGTCTATTTCAGGGATATTCACGGGTGTTATTTTAGCCCTTTCACGGGCTATGGGCGAAACCGCTCCGCTCATAGTAATTGGCGCCTTCACATTCGTATCTACTGCTCCCACAGGAGTTATGGACGGCTTTACGGTACTCCCTATACAAATATTCAACTGGGTATCGCGCCCACAACAAGCATTTTCAGTAAACGCAGCAGCGGCTATTATTGTATTGCTTTCCATTACTTTTATTATGAATGGAATAGCGGTATATTTAAGACACCGTTGGCAGAAAAAAATTAAATGGTAAGTTAAGAGATGGCAAATAAAATTGATGTAAAAGACGTAAATGTATATTACGGCCCAGACCATACGCTGAAGGACGTTTCATTGTCTATTAAAAAAAATACCGTTACGGCTCTTATCGGGCCTTCTGGTTGCGGAAAGTCTACGTTTCTGCGATTGTTTAACCGTATGAACGACCTTATCGAAAGCTGTAGAATAGAAGGCGAAATGCTTATCGACGGCGTGGATATTTATTCAAACAAAATAAATGTAAACGAACTTCGGAAAGCGGTGGGAATGGTTTTTCAAAAACCAAATCCTTTTCCAAAAACCATCTTCGAAAATGTGGCTTATGGAATGCGGGTAAATGGGATCAACGATAAATTTCTGATCCAACAGAAAGTGGAAGAATCGTTGAAACAGGCTGCGCTTTGGGACGAAGTAAAAGATAAATTGAAGAAATCGGCTTTAGCACTATCCGGTGGTCAGCAGCAACGGTTGTGTATAGCAAGAGCACTTGCAGTATCTCCTTCGGTGTTACTTATGGACGAACCGGCTTCTGCATTAGATCCCCTTTCTACAATCAAAATCGAAGAACTTATTTATAGCTTAAAATCGTCTTATACGATTCTGATTGTAACGCACAACATGCAACAAGCGGCTCGTACGAGCGATAAAACAGCCTTCTTCTATATGGGAGAATTGATTGAATACGAAGAAACTAAAACACTCTTCACTAATCCCAAAAAAGAACGAACACAAAATTATATTACAGGAAGATTTGGGTGAGTTTTAATTTTAGTAATTAATACTGCATCATTTATATTTAACAATTAATCATTTGTAAAATGAACTTACTGGAAACTGAATTAGGAGAGCTTAAAACCGAGTTGAATGAAATGACGCTTTTAGTCAAAGGTCAACTAGAGAAAGCTATTTCTGCTTTTTATACTTTTGATAAAGATCTTGCCAAAGAAATTATCAAAAATGAAAAACGTGTAAACGGTAGTGAACTTATTATTGATGCAAAGTGTGAGCATATTTTAGCACTCTTTAATCCTGTAGCTATAGACCTACGCTTTGTAGTGGCATCGTTGAAAATGGTATCCGATTTGGAACGCATTGGAGATAATGCAAAAGGAATAGCTCAGTTTATCGTAAGAAGTGAAAAACCTTTTGACCCTGCCATAATTGAAGCCTTCCGCTTTCGTGAAATGACGGATACCGCATTGGAAATGCTTTCTATACTTAGCGAATCGTTTGAAACGGACAATACCGAATTGGCTCGTACCATCTTTACAAAAGATGAACAGATGGATGAGATAAATGTATTGGCCAACCAAGTACTTACCAACTATGTGAAAGACATTAACGATGCTGAAAAAATTCTTCAAGCCATTTATTTCCTTTCTATTATTCGTAAAATGGAACGCACTGGAGACTATATAACAAACGTGGCGGAAGAGATTATTTTTTATGTAAAAGCGAAAGTATTAAAACATAAACGTAAATCAATAGGAAAAAAAGATAATGAGTAATACGGTATTTCAAAATGCCATCAAACGTTATGTACCCGAAGCCACCGTTAGCTATTGCAGCGAACTGTGGCTTCTTCATAAATTTAAATTTATAGTAAAGAAAAAACGAACTACCAAGCTTGGTGATTATTCGTACAACCGCCTACTCAATCAGCATACCATCACCGTAAACGGAGACCTTAATCCGTATTCTTTTTTGATCACCTATCTTCATGAAGTAGCACATTTAATAACGGGTGTAAGACACGGTTTCAGAGTAAAGCCACACGGCGAAGAATGGAAAGCGAGTTTCAAGGAAGTGTTGTATCCCGTTTTAAGAGAAGAAGTATTTCCGCCAACTATAATAGCGCCACTCTACGATTACATCGTCAATCCGAAAGCGACCTCTTGTTCGGACATTGACCTCATAAAAGCATTGGGGGAGCACGACGAGCATAAGCAGGCTTTCCTCAGCGACGTTAAATTGGGCGAAACCTTTCGGTTTAATAAAAAGTATTTCAGAAAAGACAGTATCATGCGGACACGTGCTATCTGTACCGAGTTGAGTTCAAAAAAGAAGTATTACGTACCGCTAGCGGCACAAATAGAGCTTATGCAGACGGGGTTGTTTTAATTGACAGTATAGTTTTTTTGAAAGTCCTGTCAGTTTAATAATGTCATCAAAAGTGTATATTGTTTGGGATTGTGCTCGATTTAGTGGTGTATTGTTGCATAGCAGCAGAACAATAGGAATGTTATTCAACAATGCGCACTCAATGGAGACCAATCCCAAACGGGAAAGATTTTCTATTTGAATAGCATTGTAGTCAACGCTGACTAATCACTATTTCGTTGCCAACCCACCAAGATATTGACAATTTTTTACCGCAGCGGTCCCTTCATAATACACCGGAACTTTAGCGTATACATACGTATAGGCTAGCGTTTGGGTAAGGTTGTCGCCCATACTTACTTCTACATCCTGCATGGTCATTTGGCTTGGGTGTTCGTAGCCA
>JAYSUZ010000299.1:0-3008 GCA_043718845.1 Cytophagales bacterium | reverse complement strand
TTTTATTTTATCTTGAAAAACAATAGATCTACTTCCTGCAGTAGCACCGAAACAATCTCCGAAACTGGCAACGTCTACGCCTATCAATTTTAATTTTGTAGACATATCGAAAGCCGTAAATTCTTTCTCCCCACCTATTAAATTCGTCGCTACAATATCAGCCATTTCATAACCTGGTGCTACCAAACCGTATATCATACCTTCGTGCAAGGCACATTCACCTATAGCGAAAATATTTTCATCCGAAGTTTGTAACTGATTATTTACTTTTATACCACCACGCTGTCCAACTTCTAATCCCGCTTTTATCGCCAATTCGTCACGAGGTTTGATACCAGCAGAAATAACGACCATGTCCGTTTCAATATTCGAATCGTCGTTAAACATCAAGCCTGTTACCTCTTCTTCGCCTTCAAAGTGCGCGGTGTTTTTATTAAGGTGTATGTGTACTTTTAGCGCTTCCATTTTTGATTTCAAGATGGAAGAACCTTCTTCGTCCAATTGTCTTGGCATCAATTTGGAAGCAAATTCAATAACATGTGTTTCCAAATTCATATCCAGCAATGCTTTCGCGGCCTCTAAGCCCAAAAGTCCACCTCCTATTACTACTCCTTTTTTACACTTTTTAGAGTATGCCATCATCATGTCAAGATCCTCAATGGTTCTATAAACGAAAATCCCCTCTTTTTCTACCCCTTTTATTTGGGGTACAAAAGCGGAAGAACCTGTAGCCATAATCAATTTATCATAGGATTGTACTACACCTTTAGACGACGTTACGGTTTTAGCAACTCTATCAATAGAAAAGATAGGATCGCCTAAGTGTATGTGAATATTTTTTTCTAAGTACCATTCGAAAGGTGCCATCGTCAATTTGTCGGCGTTGCCGTCAACGAAGTACTCACTCAAATGAACTCTATCGTAAGCTGGTCTTGTTTCCTCTCCAAAAACGGAAATTTTAAAATTTTCAGAACCTTTTTTAGAAAGCAGTTTTTCACAGAATTTATACCCTACCATTCCGTTTCCTATCACTATTATGTTCTGAATCATCGTTTTTATAAATTTTATACTTTTATACTACTTATTCTTATTTTTAAACACTTATACCGCCAAATGCAGTATTTTAAAGGTCATTTTTTGTTTTTTTAACAAATTACAATACAATTAACCTCTTTTTTAACCCTATATTGTAATATTTATAAAATTAAGATATTTGCACTTAAAAATCAATTATATAGTTGAGTATTTTTACTCAACTATATTAAGTACTGATTACGAATATTTTATATAAAAAATTTAGGAACAGGAATATAATTATAAGTAGAAAAAAGAGGCTGTAGAAAAGAAGGGCGGGGAATAGGCATCTGTGTATTTATAACTATACTATGCGTTTTAAGGTTATAAAGCAATTTAAAATATAGTAAAAATTTAGTATATTCGTACAAAGATATATTGACATGACAAATACATCATTGTATACAAAAATCCCAACACTTCCTCAATCTATTCAAAATGAGATTTATGATTATATGGAATTTTTAATTCATAAACACAAAGCAAAAAAAAAAATTCACCCTAAAGCAGGTTGCATGAAAGGTACTTTTCAAATGGGTGCAGACTTTAATGAACCATTAGACGATTTCAAAGAGTACATTAAATGAGAATTCTTATCGATACCCAATCTTTTAGGTTTGTTGAAAATGACAAACAATTGCCCTTAATAATTAAAAAAGAATTAGAAAATACTGATAATACTATCCTTATTAGTATTGCATCTTTATGGGAGATGACAATTAAAATGACACTCCATAAACTTCATCTAGGATGTGATATAGAAGAAATGATTGATAAAATATACCGCAACGGATTCGAAATACTCCCAATACTTCCTGACCATATTATAAAATTGCAGTACATTGGAATATCTTCACAGAGACCCATTTGATAGAATTATTATTTCTCAAGGATTAACTGAAAATACGATAATAGTCAGTTCAGATAAAATATTTGATAATTATGGAGTAAAAAGACGTTGGAACAAATAAACCACAGACGCAACCGAAACGCCTGTGGATTTTTGGACATAAACAACAAACCAAACTATGAACAAAAATTTTATTTGTAATCATCGATAGATACTTTATCCATCAGCAAACCGATTAATTTATCTCTTGTCTTTGTATATTCTTCCTGATGTACAATTTCCTTTTTATTTCTAGGACGAGGAAGTTTCACTTCTACAATTTCTCTTATGGTTGCAGCAGGACCATCGTTCATTACCACAATTCTATCGGAAAGAAATATAGCTTCTTCTATATCGTGTGTCACCATGATGATGGTTTTACTTCTGTTGTCCATATTCCAAAGTTTTAGCAGTTCAATGTGCATAGTACCTTTGGTCAAGGCATCAAGCGCTCCAAAAGGTTCATCAAGAAGTAGAAACTTTGGATTGATAGCAAAAGCACGCGCTATCGCTACACGTTGTTTCATCCCTCCTGATATTTGAGAAGGGTATTTATCTTTGTGTGGTGTAAGTCCTACGGCATCTATAAATCGATCTACCGTTTCTACTTTTTCTGCTTTCGTTTTATCTGTCAACACAGAATCTACGGCTTCATATATATTTTTGTACACCGTCATCCATGGTAAGAGTGAATAATTTTGAAAAACAAATCCTCTATCTGGTCCGGGTCCTTTTACTGTTTTGTAATTAAGTATTACTTCACCTTTTACAGGTTTTATAAATCCTCCTATAGCATTTAAGATGGTAGACTTTCCACAACCAGAATGGCCAATAATCGAAATGATCTCTCCATGTTTTATACTTAGGTTAATATTTTTTACGGCTACGTACTCACCTTTAGGAGTGTCAAACGCTATCTTTAAATTACGAATTTGCATACTGAGACCGGAATCGTACAGTTCAGTGGTTTCCTCTTCGGAAACTAAAATATTATTTTCCATAAGTGACAAGTTTTTCTATGAAGGTGAATAATCGATCGAACAAC
>JAYSUZ010000298.1:0-3008 GCA_043718845.1 Cytophagales bacterium | reverse complement strand
GTTACTTTAGATAAAGTTCTTTAATCACTTGTATACTAATTATATTAAGCTTATATTTACTAACACAGAAAATTGAAAATGTGTATAAATAGCACTTTGAATAGTCAAGCTATTTTAGAAAATTTGTAGCACTTCATTCGAATAAATTTAGTGCACTTCGAATTTTGCATCAATTATCTAAAATAGCGGTCAAATTAGCTCTATTTCAGATAAAAAAACAGAAGATCTAGTGAATCTTTCGTGCAATATTGTTGTTAAAAGGGACTTTATTACAAAAAATCAAACAGGATTAATTAAGTTTTATAGAATATAATGGAAAAAATACTACAAGACGAGCCCCTTTTAATAACAAATAACAAACGATTTGTGCTCTTTCCTATCGAACACGATGATATTTGGCAGATGTACAAAAAAGCAGAGGCAAGTTTCTGGACAGCCGAAGAGATAGACCTTAATCAGGATCTTATCGACTGGGCGAAGTTAAACGAAGGTGAAAAACATTTTATTTCGCACATTCTGGCCTTTTTCGCTGCTAGTGATGGTATTGTGAATGAAAATTTAGCGCAAAGTTTCTTAGAGAAAGTGCAATATGCCGAAGCTAAGTGCTTCTATGGATATCAAATCATGATGGAAAATATCCATTCTGAAACCTATTCGTTACTTATTGAAACATATATAAAAAACCCTCAAGAAAAGGATAAATTATTCAATGCTCTTGACACCATACCCTGCGTAGCAAAGAAAGCAGACTGGGCAATGCGTTGGATTGATAATGGAAGTTTTGTGGAGCGTCTGCTAGCATTTGCTATTGTAGAAGGCATCTTCTTTTCGGGTTCTTTCTGTTCTATTTTCTGGTTGAAAAAAAGAGGATTGATGCCGGGCTTGAGTTTTTCCAATGAATTAATATCAAGAGACGAAGGCTTACACCGCGACTTTGCTTGCTTGATTTACAATAATCATATTAACAATAAACTCTCCGACGAAGCTGTCTATGCAATGGTCACCGATGCGGTGAAAATAGAGCAAGAGTTTGTAGTAGACTCCTTACCAGTAGACCTTATTGGTATGAATTCAAAATTGATGGCTCAGTACATCGAATTTGTGGCCGACCACTTATTAGAAGAATTGAACCTGAAAAAAATATACAATGCCACAAATCCATTTGATTTTATGGAGCTTATATCCTTACAAGGTAAAACCAATTTCTTTGAAAAAAGAGTAGCGGAATATCAAAAGTCAGGTGTAATGAATACGGATAATAAGGAGAACCATAAATTCTCAATGGACGAAGATTTTTAAAACTATTTACCTATTTACCTATTATGTTAGTTATCAAAAGGGACGGCAGACGAGAGTCTGTAAAATTTGACAAAGTAACCGCACGCATCGAACGACTATGCTACGGATTAGACCTAAACTACGTAAATCCCATCAATGTTGCCCGAAAGGTAATCGATGGGATTCACGACGGTGTGACTACCGTGCAATTAGACATGTTGGCTGCCGAGCAAGCAGCTTCTATGACTACTACCCATCCTGACTATGCTATTTTAGCGGCACGTATCGCTATTTCGAATCTTCACAAGGAAACAAGTAAGTCTTTTTCTAATACCATGAAAAGACTCTATACCTACATAGATCCGAAAACAGGTGAAAATGCTTCTCTTATCTCAAAAGAAGTATACGAATCTGTACGTAAACACGCGGCACAGTTGGATTCTTCTATCATCTACGATAGAGATTACAACTACGATTATTTTGGGTTTAAAACACTTGAAAAATCGTACCTTCTAAAACTAGACGGCAAAATAGTAGAACGCCCTCAGCACATGCTTATGCGTGTAGCTATCGGTATTCACTACAACGATATTGATGCAGCGCTGGAAACCTATACCTTAATGTCTGAGAAATGGTTTACCCACGCTACACCTACATTATTCAACGCGGGTACGCCTAAACCTCAACTGTCTTCTTGCTTTCTTCTTACCATGAAGGACGACAGTATTGACGGTATTTACGACACCTTAAAACAATGCGCTAAAATTTCACAGTCTGCAGGTGGCATTGGCCTAAGCATTCATAATGTACGCGCCACAGGCTCTTACATCAAAGGTACTAACGGTACTTCTAACGGTATTATCCCTATGCTACGTGTATTCAACGACACGGCACGTTACGTAGATCAAGGTGGTGGAAAACGTAAAGGCGCTTTCGCAGTATACTTAGAGCCATGGCATGCCGATGTATTTGAGTTTCTTGAAATGAGAAAAAATACGGGTAAAGAAGAACTTCGTGCACGTGACTTATTTTATGCACTATGGATTCCAGATTTATTTATGGAACGTGTAGAAAAAAATATGGAGTGGTCGCTGTTCTGTCCGCATGAGGCGCCAGGTATGGCAGATTGCTACGGAAAAGATTTCGAAGCACTGTATGAGAAATATGAAAAAGAAGGCCGTGCTCGAAAAACAGTAAAAGCACAAGAACTTTGGTACGCAATAGTAGAGTCTCAAACAGAGACAGGAAATCCATACATGTTGTTCAAAGACCACTGCAATAGAAAATCAAATCAGAAAAATCTAGGCACTATTAAATCTAGTAATTTATGTACAGAGATAATAGAATATACAGCTCCCGATGAAGTAGCTGTATGTAATCTTGCTTCTTTAGCGTTGCCTAAATATATTATTGATGGCAAATTTGACCATCAGAAATTATACGATGTAACGTATGTAGCTACAAAAAATTTAAATCGTGTAATCGATATCAACTACTACCCCGTAGAAGAGGCTAGAAAATCCAACATGCGTCATAGACCTATCGGTCTTGGGGTACAAGGGCTAGCGGATGCGTTTATATTATTACGTATGCCTTTTGAATCGGACGAAGCAAAAGGGCTTAACAAAGACATCTTTGAGACCATCTATTTTGCAGCGATGACAGCTTCTAAAGATTTGGCAAAAATACATGGGTCTTATGAAACCTTCCCTGGTTCTCCTATATCAAAA
>JAYSUZ010000297.1:0-6588 GCA_043718845.1 Cytophagales bacterium | reverse complement strand
AATGCTACTCAATCTAGCCGGTAAAAGTGTAAATTGTAGGTATACAGAAAAAAACAAACAGGCAATATTTGATTCACGGATATACTCTACGCAAGTATTGGGCGAAGCGGTAAAAGGACTTCAAAACCCTCCAGCTGTTTGGTTTAATGCGGCTTCTGCTACCATATACCGTCATGCAGAAGACCGACCCAACGACGAATATAATGGAGAATATAAAAATGATTTTTCGGTACAAGTATGCAAACTATGGGAAGAAGCATTTGATAAAATAAAATTCTCAAGTACTCGAAAAATAATTCTTCGAATGGCAATTGTACTTGGAGAAAAAGATGGCGTGGTAGCACGATTCAAAAAAATGACAACAATGGGCTTAGGAGGAGCACAAGGTAGTGGAGAGCAGTATTTCAGCTGGATACACGAACAGGATTTAGTGAACTGTATCGAGTTTCTATACCAACATTCCGAATTGGAGGGTGTTTTTAATTGTTCGTCGCCTGAACCAATTAAAAATAAAGAACTTATGAAAACCTTTCGTATGTTGTTAAACCCATTTATAGTATTGCCTTCTCCTAAATGGTTGTTGAAATTAGGCGCTGTTTTGATAGGAACAGAAACGGAACTGCTTTTGAAAAGTCGTTGGGTATTGCCTCGAAGGCTTACCGATGCGGGATATAAATTTCTATACCCAACTATTAACGGAGCCTTAAAAGCTAGTCTGATCTAATTTCTACTTAATCAAATCTAAAAAAAACTCAATTAAAACCACTACCTTTGTGTTATGTTGTACCCCCAAAATATAGAGCAAAAATTAGGATTTAATCAGATACGCGACTATTTGAAAAAAGAATGCCTATGTGCGCTCGGGCAGGCATACGTTGACAGAATTCGTTTTTCGGTAGACTTCGAATTGGTCCGTAAAATGATTTACCAAACAGAGGAATTTCGAAAACTGCTTTCGGAAAATCTAAATTTCCCTTCCAATAATTATATAGACGTAACCTATTGTTTTGATAAAATAAGACCAGAAGGTTCTTTCTTAGAAACCGATGAATTCAGACAATTAAAATTGTCGATTTATACAATTACCACTTGTCTTGAATTTCTAGATAAATACGAAGTGGAATTCCCTTCCCTTTTTCTTTTGCGAAAAGAAGTAGACCTTGATAAAGATATTTATCATCGAATAAATGCTGTCATCAACGAAGACGGAACTATTAGAGACAATGCTTCTCCAGCACTCCTACAACTTAGAAGAGATATTAATTCGGAGCAACAAAACCTGCGGCGTGAAACGGATAAAATTTTAAAATTAGTAAAAAAAGAAGGCTACGCGGAAGACGATATCGTTCCTACCATCCGCAACGGTAGAACCGTAATTCCTATAAAAGCCGAATATAAAAGGAAAGTCAAAGGCTTTATCCATGACGAATCTGCTACAGGACAAACAACTTTTATCGAACCCGCAGAAATTTTTGAAATCAATAATTTGATTCGGGAATTAGAATTGCAGGAAAAAAGAGAGCAGATACGAATTCTGACGGAACTTACTTCTTACCTACGTCCTTCTATTATTCCCTTGAAAAAAGCCTATACCTTTTTAGGCTTGGTAGATTTTATAAGAGCCAAAGCTCGACTGGCGCTAGAGATGGAAGCGGCCTATACGCCTTTTGAAAACAAAACGACCATTCATTGGCAAAATGCGCAACACCCCTTGTTGACCATGAGTTTTAAAAAAACGGGTAAAAAAGTAATTCCGTTATCGATACAATTAGACGTTCAACAACGAATATTACTCATCTCTGGTCCCAATGCGGGTGGTAAATCGGTGTGTCTAAAAACGATTGGGCTTATTCAATATATGTTTCAATGCGGCCTACTTGTACCTGTAAACGAAGGTTCGGTGCTCGGATTTTTTCAAGATATTTTCATGGACATCGGCGACGAGCAATCCATGGAAAACGACTTGAGTACCTATAGCGCACATTTGAGTAATATGAAAACCTTTGTAGAAAAGGCGGGAAAAAAATCGTTGGTATTGATTGATGAATTTGGAACGGGTACCGAACCGCAATTTGGTGCCGCCATAGCGGAATCGGTGTTAGAGGAATTAAATGCACTTCATGTTTTCGGTGTCATTACCACACACTACAGCAATCTGAAAGCATACGCCGATAAAACTCCTGGCTTAGTAAACGGTGCTATGGCGTATAATATAGATAAACTTGAACCCCTTTATATATTAGAAATAGGAAAACCAGGCAGTTCGTATGCGTTTGAAATCGCCAGAAAAATAGGCTTGCCAGAAAAAATAATAGCCTCCTCCAAAGAAAAAGTAGGGACGTCGCAAGTAGATTTTGATAAGCTACTGCGTGATTTAGAAAATGAGAAAAATAGATTTCGACAGCTCAGCCAATCGATTTCAGAAAAAGAAAAAAAGGCAGAATTTATATTACGAGAATACCATACGTTGAAAGACGAATTGGATACCAATAAAAGAGCATTGCTGAAAGAAGCGAAGGAGCAAGCAAAGCTCGTCTTGGCCGATGCAAATAGAAAGATAGAAGCTACGATTCGAGAAATTATAGAAAATAAGGCCGATAAAGATATAACCAAATTAGTCCGTTTGGAATTGGATGCATTTAAAGAAGCGTTGCTAAAGGAAGAGCCTGTTGTTAGTCGTACGACTTCTGCTGCCAAAATAGAGGACATAGAGAAACACGAAGAGCAATTTTATGCTCCAGTGGATACAATTATCAGAGAAGGGGATTTTGTAAAGGTTAAAAATAGTGGCGCCTTAGGGCAAGTGTTGCTTTTAAAAGAGAAAGAAGCAGATATTAGTATCGGAGCGTTGCGTTCGACGGTTAAATTAAACCGTCTCGTTAAAATATCCCGTAAAGAGTATCGAAGTATTCTTGGCGAGGATTTTTTATCGACTTCGGAAAATAAAGGCTTTAACTACCTATCAAAATCCGAAACGTTTTCTCCTTCGCTGGATCTGAGAGGCAAAAGAGGCGAAGAGGCATTGATAGAGGTTACGCAATTTATAGACAATGCCCTTATTCTGAGTGCGAATGATTTGCGAATAGTGCATGGAAAAGGCGATGGAATACTGCGTACGCTTATTCGAGCGCATTTAAAACAATACAAACAAATTGCATCCTGTAGCGACGAACATGCCGATAGGGGTGGAGCAGGCGTAACAATTATTAAAATGAGGTAGTTTTGACTTGAGGTATTTATTTAAATTGTAAAATAAATGGATTTAGTACATCTGAAATAGATGTTTGGACATTTAATTATATCGATTTTTTTGATTAATCAAGTTTTTTTCATATTTCTGCTTAATTATTTATTACATATCAGATTGATATTATTTTGTTTAAAATAACAATTTTAACGTACATTCGTACAAGACCTTACTAAACTGAAACCCTTAAAAAATGAAGAAAATTTTTACTTTTGCCTTTTTATCATTGTCGTTACTATTTAAGGCGCATGCACAAAATGATTCTGTAAATATTGAAACAGACATCGTAGAATTTGATGAGAACATCGTAACCGATAGACCCGACCAAACAGAGGCCCCTAATTTGACACCAAAAGGTTGGTTTCAAGTAGAAATAGGTGCTCAAACTGAATTTGACCAAGATAAAATTGCAAATACGAAATCGCGTAGTGCCTTGTACAATACTACACTTTGGAAATATGGAGTATCTAGAAATTTCGAATTAAGATTGATTACAGAGTTTGCGCAGGATAAATTTATGTATAAGACGCTTACAAATACAGATACCTCTGCACTTATCACTGGATTTGCTCCCATAACTATAGGAAGTAAAATTAGAATTTGTGAACAGAGGGGTGTTCGTCCAAAAATTTCTTTAATTACGCATTTGGAATTACCTTATTTTGGTAACAAAGCATACAAGCCTACATTTATTATTCCTCGGTTTAGATTCTTAATGGCACATACGCTTACAGAGCGAATTTCTTTTTCTTACAATGTAGGAGGCGAATGGGAAGATGGAGCAAGCAATGCAACTTTTATTTATACCGCATCTTTAGGATTTAATTTATTCAAAAATTGTAATATGTTTGTGGAAGCCTATGGTTTTGAAAGGGAAAAAACAAAGCCTGACAACCGATTAGATGGCGGTATAACCTATCTTTTGTCCAATAATGTTCAATTAGATGTCTCTGGTGGTGTAGGATTGAGTAAAATATCGCCAGATTCATTCATTAGCTGTGGTTTATCATTTAGATTAAATGCATTCGATAAACTGCATAGAAAAAATTAATTTAAATATAATACTTGAACTCAATTTTAGTTAACCTTATTGATTATTTTCAACAATATGAAATTTAAACTAACAAAAGCAACGAAAATCGCAGGTGTAATATTTCTTATAGGACTATTTGTCGCCTTGTTTGTGAATTATAACTCAAACAAAATAATGTCTACCTATCAAGAAAATATGCCTTATATTTCACTAGGAGATAACATTAAAAACAAAACCACCAAAGGGCATCTGTGGTTTGAAGAATATATGGCTGGAGACGATGGAAATGATTTTCAAAAAGATATTATTTTGAATTTTACCTCTTCTAAAGATATTATTCAAAAAGCAATAGATGGAGGAGAAACTGAAATTGGGACATTTAATAAATGTCTCGAGCCCGAATTGTTAACACTATTCTCTAAAACGATTATAGATTTAGAGAATCTGATCCTTTTTACAAATAAAAGAAACGATAATAAACTACGACAAGCAGCATTAGCAAACGATTCAAGTAATGTTAAAATAGATACAGGTGAAGAAGCAGGAGGGAAATTGGATCAGGATTTTGATGCTGCTTATGAATTAATCCAAGTGGATATGGATAACGTAATTAAGTTTATTGATGCCAAAGTAGAATCAGAAGAAGCTAAATTGAATTTATTTAATTTTGTAATTTTAATAGGGACAATTTTATTGTTCCTATTTATTTCGTTTTTTATATATAAAAATCAAAGTGAAACAGAAAAAATAACAATAGAGAATATTAATAAATTCGCAATAGAGTCTAATCGATTGGAGAAAATGGCGGAATTTGTTTCTACTATTTCAACAGGAAATTTTTCTTGCCATTTGGATACTGGAGTTGAAGATGACCACATGGCAGTCTCTCTTAATACGATGAAAGAAACACTTAAAGCTACGGCGGAAGAAGATCGTAAGCGAAATTGGGCAACCATGGGTATAGCGGATCTTGGTGAAATATTGCGAAAAAATGATGTAAATGAAGCCGATTTGTATAATAGTATTGTTGCTTTTATTGTAAAATATATCAACGCAAATCAGGCGGGCTTATTTATAGTAGAAACAGATTCGACGACAGACGAACCAATTCTAGAATTGAAGTCTTGTTATGCTTATAATAGAAAGAAGTTTCAAGAGAAAAGAATCGAAATAGGAGATGGACTTATCGGTCAATGTTATCTTGAACAAGAGACGATTTTACTTACGGATATACCTTCTGGTTATATAACAATTACGTCGGGTCTTGGAGATGCAACTCCTACAGTATTGATTATTGTGCCTTTGAAAATTAATGATACGATATATGGAATATTAGAAATTGCTTCGTTTACGAATTTTGAAAAATACCATATCGATTTTATTGAAAAAGTAGCCGAGAGTGTAGGGTCTGTAATTTCAAATGTGAAGGTAAATCAACGTACCCGAAAACTATTGGAAGAATCTCAAATTCAATCCGAAGCCTTGAGAGCACAAGAAGAAGAGATGCGTCAAAACCTAGAAGAAATTTCCGCAACCCAAGAAGAAATGAGCAGGAAAGAATTAGAATATCTTAAAATAATAGAAGAGTTGAATACGAATAAAAAAGGATAAGCATACGGTTTCTTATTTACAACTAAAATAGTCCTCTTTGTTTTTAACAAAGAGGACTATTTTAGTTTATACCCTTGTATCTTTTTCGATTATCCTGCATTATGATTCCAAAAACTAGACTTATGAAACGAAATTTAATTAAGATGTTCGTAACCGTCGTTTTGGTAGCGATAGTGGCATCCTGTGGTAGGGAAAAGAATTCTATGGCTAAGAAGTCTGTAATGCCTCCAAGTGCTGTACTGGAGAAAAAATTTGAATTACTCACTATTGAAAATACCTACGCTTCACTTCGCTTCAAACTACCTAGTGGTACGCAGTTAGATATTCCCCAAGGTGCATTTGTAGATGCATCAGGAAAACCTATTGAGGGGAAAGTAGCGTTAAAATATAAAGAGTATAAAGATGCCGTAGATATTCTTAGTTCCGGTATTCCTATGGAATACGATTCTGCAGGAGTAGAACAAATTTTACAAACAGCAGGAATGTTTGAACTTTATGGATTTGATTCTATAGGAAAACCTGTTTTTATTCATCCTGAAAAGAAAATAACGATTCGTATGGAATCTTCCGTTACCGCTCCAGATTATAATTTTTATATTTTTGATAGCCTATCAAATAATTGGAACTATATAGACAAGAGTAGGACTTCGAATCCTACTTCTAACACTAGTAAAGGAGATTCCTCTTCACTGCCAAC
>JAYSUZ010000296.1:0-3023 GCA_043718845.1 Cytophagales bacterium | reverse complement strand
GAACGATGACGGTACATTCAATGAAAAATCTATCTTATATGCGGGCAAAGATCGTTTTGCGGTACGAAAAGAAATTGTTAAAACACTCGAAGAACTGGGCTACTTGGCAAAAGTAGAAGAAATAAAAAACAACATTGGTTATTCTGAAAGAACGGATGCTGTAATAGAACCTCGCTTGTCTAAACAATGGTTTGTGGACATGAAGAAATTCATGAAACAAAACCCTGAAGTATTGACAGATGTACTGAACGATGACATTCAGATTGTCCCTGCTAAATTTAAAAACACCTATCGTCATTGGTTGGAAAATGTGAAAGACTGGTGTATTTCTCGCCAACTATGGTGGGGACAGCGTATACCTGCATTTTACTTGCCCTCGGGAGAAGTAGTGGTAGCACTAACGCTGGAAGAAGCTAGTGTGAAATTTCAAGCACAAGGGTTAACCTTTAAAATAGAAGATATCAAGCAGGATGAAGATGTATTGGACACTTGGTTTTCTTCGTGGCTTTGGCCTATCTCTGTGTTTGATGGTTTTAAAGATCCGAACAATGCAGACATCAACTTTTACTACCCTACAAATGTTTTAGTAACAGCCCCTGAAATCCTTTTCTTTTGGGTAGCACGGATGATTATGGCAGGCTA
Organism: Cytophagales bacterium; assembly: GCA_043718845.1. Taxonomy (GTDB): domain Bacteria; phylum Bacteroidota; class Bacteroidia; order Cytophagales; family Cytophagaceae; genus JANYCO01. Next base: position 2,381 of record JAYSUZ010000296.1, on the reverse strand, counting down.
TGAATTTAGAGGTCAGCGGCCGTTCAAAGATGTTTATCTAACAGGTATCGTGCGCGATAAACAAGGTCGAAAAATGTCTAAATCACTTGGCAACTCTCCCGATCCGATTGAGCTGATGCAGAAGTACAGCGCCGATGGTGTTCGATTCGGCATGTTGCTAAGTTCTCCGGCTGGAAATGATTTACTATTCGATGAAAAATATTGCGAACAAGGAAGAAATTTTACCAATAAAATATGGAATGCCTTCCGGTTGATAAAAGGATGGAAAACGGTGGACGCTCCAATGCCTGAAGCCAATAAAATTGCCATCGAATGGATGAACGCTAAGCTAAACGAAGCATTGGCGGAAGCCGATGAGCATTATAGCAAGTTCAGACTTTCGGATGCTTTAATGACGAATTATAAATTGATTTGGGATTCCTATTGCGCTTGGTATTTAGAGATGGTAAAACCAGCATTCGAACAGCCTATAGACAAAGGATCGTATGATGCTACCTGCGTTATTTTCGATAAATTAATGAAAATAATTCATCCTTTTATGCCGTTTATTTCGGAAGAAATATGGCAAGAATTGTATCCTAGAAAAACAGGTGAAAGTATTTGTATAGACCACTTTCCTAGTATTGAGAATAAGAACAATACAATATTAACCGCTGCAGAAAAAGCTTTTGAGACGATTACCCAAATCAGAAATCTAAGAAGTTCTAAACAATTATCACCAAAAATACCGTTAGAACTTTTTATCAAAGCGGTGGACAACTCTGCCTATCAAAAATTCGAGGGCACTATTCTTAAATTAGCAACTATTTCATCCATTACCTATACCGACTCCATCGAAGGTGCTGTTAGTTTCATCGTGCATACGGATGAGCTTATGGTTCCACTGACAGGTCAAGTAGATACTGAAAAAGAACGGGAGACTTTGGTAAAAGAAATAGCGTATTTGAAAGGCTTCCTTGCTTCTGTGGATAAAAAATTAAGCAATGAAAAATTTATTTCTAGCGCTCCTCCACAAGTACTTGCCAATGAGAATCAGAAAAAAGCAGATGCCCTTTCTAAGATAAAAACAATGGAAGATAATTTATCCCAATTATCCTAATTCGAAATTTTGCAAATAAAAATAAAATAAGTAATTTACATAGGAATTGATTCATATAAACCGATTTAACAAATGAAATACCTTATAATAGCAGTAACCTTTTTAGTTTTTGTATGCTTTTCTGTGACCGAAACAATGGCACAAAATCCCAGAAATACAAAAAAACCAAAAAAGAAAGAGAAAAAAGGCGTTCCCTATACACCTTCTTACCACGATAAAGATTCGGATGGAGATGGTGTACCCGATGGCAGAGATAATTGCATTCATACACCCAAAGGTGAACCCGTAACTCCTTTCGGCTGTCCATACGACACCGATTTTGATGGTGTATTTGATTATGAAGATGCTTGTAAAGATGAAAAAGGTCCTAAAGAAAATAAAGGTTGTGCATGGGGCGATCGTGATAACGATGGCATAAAAGACAATGAAGATAACTGTCCTGATGTGGCGGGCATTGTAAAATTTCACGGCTGCCCAGATACCGACAACGATGGCTTTATGGATAAAGACGACAAATGCCCTACCGTACCAGGCATAGAAAAATACCAAGGTTGCCCTCCTCCATTCATCGATACAGACAAAGACGGCATCGACGATTACAGCGATTTATGTCCAAAAGTGCCAGGACCAAAGAAAAACAAAGGCTGCCCTGAAATAAAGAAAGCCGATGCCGATGCACTCCAAAGTGCTTTTGAAAATCTTTTATTTGAAACGAACAAAGATATTATTGTCGAATCGTCGTTTCAATCGTTAGGAGTATTGTCAAAAATAATGAGAAATAACCCTAAATATAAACTATACGCGGAAGGACATACAGATAACGTAGGAGACGATGCTAAAAATCTAGACCTTTCAAAACGTCGTGCGTTGGCTGTCAAAAAATTCTTGTCCGATAAAGGAGTCGCTGCCGACCGTATTACAACGGATGGTTTTGGAGAAACCCGCCCTGTTGCAAGTAATGACAACGAAACCGACCGTCACAAAAACAGACGTGTTGAAATGACAATAATACCAGAATAATAAATTATTAATTAAGCTACCCTATAACTATAACCATGAATAAAAATAAGCTTAAACAAACGTTATATATATTTGTAATGATAGTGCTTTTTACCGCTTGCGGTAAAAAGCCTAAACAATTAAACTACATCCCAAAAGATGTATCAGGAGTACTTACCATTGATTCAAAAAAGATGGCGCTGAAAAGTCTTGAGTTGAAAGACTTATTAAACGTAGACATTTTCAAGAAAAATATCCCTACACCTGAAGATTCTATTCTAGC
>JAYSUZ010000295.1:0-17183 GCA_043718845.1 Cytophagales bacterium | reverse complement strand
ATAAAATTGGGTGCATATTGAAATAAATTTGTGTTGGATACTCCTGGATGTGCCGCAACCGAAAGTACGCTGCTGCCTGCTTGAAGGAGCCTTCTATCCAATTCGTAGGCAAATAATAAGCAAGCTAATTTGCTTTGTCCGTAAGCCTTAGTACGTGAATATTTTTTTTCACTGTTTAAATTGTCAAAATCTATTATTGCATTTTTATGTGCAATACTGCTTAACGAAATGACTCTAGAATTTTTTGTTTGATTAAGTATTGGCAACAAGAGAAGTGTCAATAAAAAATGGCTGAAATAGTTAACCCCCATTTGTGTTTCAAAACCTTCTGTCGTTTTGCCAAAGGGAGGGATCATTATTCCGGCATTGTTAATCAATAAATCTAAGTGTTGATGATTCGCTAAATAAGCAGATACAAAAGAACGCACCGATTGTAATGAATTTAGATCTAATTCCATTATTTCGACTTCCGCAGCAGGATAACTGTTGAGCACAAGTGCCTTTGCGTCCTTCGCTTTTTCAACATTTCTACACGCCATGATCACTTTTATTTTTTTGCTAACCAGGCCTTTGGTTGTTTCTAACCCCAAGCCAGTATTGGCACCTGTAACAATGGCAATACGCCCTTGCATAGTTGGGATTTTAGATAGGTCGAATATTTTCATGAATTTATTTTTCTTTAAATTGGTAAATTTATTTTTCTTACTGGTTACTAAATCCCTTTCTCCATCACTATTCTAAACGTAGTACCTTTGCCTATTTCGGATTCTAAAACAAAAATTTTTCCATTGTGATAGCTTTCTACAATACGTTTCACCAGCGTCAATCCGAGGCCCCAACCACGCTTTTTGGTGGTATAGCCAGGCTTGAATATTGTTTTAAATTTAGACCGAGGAATACCTTTTCCTGTATCTGAAATGTCAATGGCTATTTTATTTTTTACTTCAGAAATTTTCAAGGTAAGCTGTCCAATACCGTCCATGGCGTCGATGCCATTTTTGCAAATATTTTCGAGTACCCAATCAAAAAGAGGTTTGTTGATTTTGATAGTGGTATCTTCTCGTACTTCTGTTTGTACGGTCATTTTTACTTTTTTAGACGTGCGCGAATCTAAATAATTTACAATGTCGTTTACCGCCGAAAGGGCATTTTCACTGCTAGGAGAGGGCGAAGAGCCGATATTAGAAAAGCGTGCCGTAATCATTTCTAGGCGTTGAACATCTTTCTCCAATTCGATAGCGGTCTCTCTATTCTCTGGCGACAGTTTTAGGATTTCTACCCAAGCAATGAGCGAAGACAATGGTGTCCCCAATTGGTGGGCTGTTTCTTTGGCTAGTCCTACCCATACACGGTTTTGTTCGGAGTTGCGCGAATAGCTAAAGGCTACATAAGCTATAATAGCGAGCGCCGCAATAATAGAAAGCTGGATGTAGGGATAATACATCAGCTGCGTCAGTACATAAGAGTTTTTATAGTATATAAAATTTTTAAATCCAAGTTCGCTATAGTCAATAATAATGGGAGTGTAATTTCCCTTCATCACTTCCACTTCTTTTGTGAGTACTTCCTGTTTTTCTACTTCACTCGCATTTTTGGGGAAGTCAATATTTAAAGAACTTTGAGGTATGCCCTTTTCATCGGTTAGTATTACCGGTATGGTACTGTTGGAGTCCAGTATCTCCTGAAAAAGAAACGTCAGGTCGCTGTTGTTTTTTGGATCTACAGCATATTGAAGACTTTTGGCATACAAGTCAATTAATTTTTGTTCGCGCTGTGCCAGTTTTTCTACCAAGGTTTGAGTATAATAAATAGACCCAATACCTACCAGAAGAGCAATAACCAATATGGCTATTTTAAATTTTGATTTATTGTTATAAATATCCAATTTGAGTGTGATTATTTTCAATAGAATGGCTACAATTTATTAAATATTCACCTAAGTTTTTTACTGTTTTTTTTTAACAGCGCCTGAATTCATTTGTAGCAGTTATTATTTTCTGTTTGTATAAAAGGAGGTTTTTGTCCTAATTATATGATAATTATATAATTAACTTTATTTAAATTGATTCTAAATTAGATAAACATGATTGTTATCATTAACAATTTAGGCGCATAAAGTTTACTTTTGTGTGTTGGTTTGGATAGTCGAAACAGAATGATTGGAAATTTTAAAGCGATAAGTATTTCTCATAAAACTGCCCCTGTAAAAATAAGGGAGCAAATGGCGTTGAACGAGGCATCGGCGAAGCAGTTGATGTTGCAATCTAGTGAGATAACGGATGCTGTAGAACTATTCGTATTGTCTACTTGTAACCGTACCGAAGTTTATTATTCTGCCGAAAGTGATTATAGTACAACGCTTGTTAAATTATTGTGCCTTCAAAAAGGTATTGCTGATTTTGATCAATATGCATCTTATTTTATAAATATTAATAACCACGATGAAGCGGTACAACATTTATACAATGTTTCTATCGGTTTGGAATCTCAGGTGGTAGGCGATATACAAATTATCAATCAAGTAAAACACGCTTATCAGTGGTCTGCAGATTTGAATCTTGCAGGGCCATTTTTACATCGGTTATTACACACTATATTTTATACCAATAAAAAAGTAGTACAAGGAACGCCCTTTAGAGATGGTGCCGCTTCGGTGTCTTATGCTACGGTAGAGATGGCAGAGCAATTGGTCGCTGAAATAGCTGCACCAAAAGCATTGGTAATTGGTCTTGGAGAAATGGGCGCTGATGTTTGTCGTAATTTGGCAAATTCGAATATCAAAGACATCACGATTACCAACCGAACCTTATTTAGAGCAGCGGAATTGGCAAAAGAGTGTAATGTAAAAGTAATTCCTTTTGAAGACGTATGGGAAGCCATTGCAGCATCAGATGTGGTAATCTGTTCGATTTCAAAAGAAGACCCCTTTATTTCTTATGAGAAGGTGAAAGCCTTAAATAACTTAACCTATAAATTTTTTATAGACCTTTCTGTACCTAGAAGTGTAGAAGAGAAAGTAGAAGAAGTGCCGGGTGTTTTGGTATACCACATCGATAATATTCGCAGCAAAGCTACGGAAGCATTAGAGAAGCGGTTGAGCGCTATTCCAATGGTAAAAGAGTTTATAGCATCCTCTATTTTAGAATTTAACGATTGGAGTAAAGAGATGATTGTATCTCCTACGATCAATAAATTGAAAAATGCGTTAGAGCAGATTCGTCAAGAAGAGCTGAACCGCTATCTAAAACAGATGAACGAGGAGGAGGCGAAGAAGGTGGAGCAGATTACAAAAAATATAATGCAGAAGATAATGAAACTTCCTGTATTACAACTTAAAGCAGCGTGCAAAAGAGGCGAAGCCGAAACGCTCATAGATGTGTTGAACGACCTGTTTGACCTAGAAAAACAATCCGCAGAAATAATAAAAGAGTAAAACGTAAACGCCTTTGCGAGAAGCTGGCTGCGTAGCAGAATGCGTCTCGCAAAGGCGAAAGACTACGATTTATCCTTTTTTAGCTTTTTTATCTGCTTTGTCCGCTCTTTTTTCTTTTAGCGATTTTGTAGGCTCTTTTTTCTTTTCTTTTTTCGCATCGGTTCCTTTTGACATATTTGTAGAATTTTAGGTGTTCGTTAAACTAATCGAAAATTTAAGGAATTATTTCATTTCAACGAAATAATTAGAAATAAATTTTTCATTTTTTTCTGTAACTTTGTAAAGATACCACTAATTATACATTTCAAAGAATACACGATGATACTTTCTATCATAGCCTACGGCGATTCAGTTTTAAAAAAAGAAGCGAAAGACATAACAAAAGACGATTTGGATTTGCCCAAATTGATTGCAGATATGTTTGACACCATGAACAATGCAGGAGGAATAGGCTTGGCAGCTCCTCAGATAGGCAAAAGTATTCGACTTTTCATAGCGGATGCCGCACCACTAGAAGAAGAAGCTTCGAAAGACTTTAAAAAGGTTTTTATAAACCCAACAATAGTGGAGGAATATGGCGAAGATTGGAGTTATAACGAAGGTTGCCTTAGTATTCCAGGTGTTAGAGGCGAAGTAGTACGTCCTTCTAAAGTCAAAATTCATTATTTTGATGAAAATTGGATCGAACATACGGATGACTTTGAAGGGATGCCCGCTCGAATTATACAACATGAATACGATCATATCGAAGGTGTTTTATTTGTAGATTATTTTTCTTCTCTAAAAAAACAACTTATTCGTGGGAAGTTGAACAACGTGAGCAAAGGAGAGGTAGATGTAAATTATAGAATGAAATTTCCTGTAAAAAAATAATTGAATTCGGTCACGTTTATCCGCAACATGTTTCAGCCATTAGTAGAACTCCAACACACGCTTGACTTGCTTCGGATAGAACAAGAAGAAGACCGTGCTCAATACCGTGATAAGATCTTAGGTTCCTCTATTCAAGAACGTAAAAAATCAGGAACAACATGGTATCCCATTGTTATTCGGGAATCTTATTATGGTACAGGCGATCGGCTCATTCTTGAGATTGAACGCCCTGGCGATCATTTTATTCCTAATCATTTTCAGTTTGGTTCGGTCGCGTCTCTATTTAGTAATCATGGAAATGAAGGAAAAGATAACCCTTCTATAAGTGGCGTAGTGTCGCTTGTACGTAGAAACAATATCCGACTCACGTTATTTGTAGACGAACTTCCCGAATGGGTAGACATGGGCAAACTCGGCATTGACCTGATGTTTGACGAAAGCAGTTATAAAGAAATGACTGCAGCGCTTCAGCAGGTAATGAAGGCGAAAAATAATCGCTTAGCTCAATTTCGCGAAATCTTGCTTGGTGCAGAAGAAGCTAAATTCCAAAAAGAAGAATCCTTAATATTTCATCGTCTCAATACTATTCAAACAGATGCTATTCAAAAAATAGCTTCTGCTCAAGACGTCGCCATTATACATGGTCCGCCAGGTACTGGTAAGACTACTACGTTGGTGGAGGCTATTCAACATACACTTAAGACGGAGATTCAAGTGTTGGTTTGCGCACCGAGCAATAATGCCGTAGACCTACTTACCATGAAACTTCATTCGGCGGGAGTAAAAGTAGTACGTATCGGAAATCCTGGTCGTATAAGCGAAGAATTGCAAGCCCTAAGTATTGATTCAGCTATTTCCACTCATAAGGATTTTAAGCAGATCAAAGAGTTTAAAAAAATGGCGGCTGAGTACAAAAATATGGCCTCCAAATACAAACGACATTTTGGTCCTGCCGAGCGAGCACAGCGGAAAGCGATTCTGGATGAGTCTAGAAAACTACAAGGGGAAGCGGAGAAAATAGAAAAATTCATCATAAACGATTTGATAGAAAAAGCGCAGGTAATAACCTGTACGTTGGTAGGTTCGGCCAACTATATGATTCGAGATAGAATGTATTCTACCGTATTTATAGACGAAGCAGGGCAAGCTCCCGAACCCGCTTGTTGGATTCCTATAATGAGAGCCGAACGCGTAGTATTAGCCGGCGATCACCAGCAATTGCCTCCGACTATAAAATCTCAACAAGCAGCGAAAGAAGGCTTGTCTGTGACCCTTTTTGAAAAAATAATTCAACGCCAAAAAACTGCCGCTACTATGCTGGAAGTGCAGTATAGAATGAATGAAAAGATTATGGCCTTTTCAAATAGGAAATTCTATCACAATAAACTTGTAGCACACGAATCTGTAAAAGATAAAACGATTGGAGACTCGCTAGCGGTAGAATTTATAGATACTGCGGGGTGTAGTTTTAACGAAGAAAAAGGACAAAATACATCCAGTCTCGTAAATATAGGAGAGGCCGATATTTTGCTAAAACATTTGGATATACTGATCGAACAAAATGTTTTGTCAGAAAAAAATAGTATCGGAATTATTTCCCCCTACAAAGCCCAAGTACATTTGCTGGAGCTAAAAGTAGAAGAAAGTACTGCGCTTAAAAAAATGGGAAAACGATTGGCTGTAAATACGGTAGATGGGTTTCAAGGACAAGAAAGGGATATGATTTATATCACGCTGGTCCGCTCTAACGATGACGGAGAAATCGGTTTTTTAAATGATTTGCGGCGTATGAACGTGGCTATGACCCGGGCACGCCAGAAACTAGTATTGATTGGCGATAGTGCCACCTTGGCCAGACATCCTTTTTACAAAGAACTGCTAGAATTTATGGAAAGTATAGGAGCACACCGAAGTGCTTGGGAGTTGATGTATTAATTCGTAAATTGGATTGTATCTTCGTATAAATAATTCAGAGTATGCCTAAAACCCTTTCCACCCATAATTTTGTTTCCAAACTTCCTTCCACCAGCACCACTATTTTTTCGGTGATGGCAAAAATGGCACAAGACTACAATGCTATTAATCTAGCACAGGGTTTTCCCGATTTTGAAATGTCGGAGCCGTTGATTTCGCTAGTGCATAAATACATGTTGCAGGGGCATAATCAATATGCACCCATGGCAGGTATTCTCCCATTGCGTGAAAATATCAGTACATTGGTTGATAAATTGTATGGCTATAAACCCGACCCGGAGGGTGAAATTACAATTACTTGCGGCGCTACCGAAGCGTGTTATGTAGCCATTACATCGGTAGTAAAGCCGGGAGATGAAGTGCTGCTCTTTGAACCTGCCTTTGATTGCTATGCTACAGCAATTGAATTGTGTGGCGCCAAACCTGTTTATATAGCAATGCATTATCCTCACTATGCCATCGATTGGCAGGAAGTAAGGGCGAAAATTACGAATAAGACAAAAATGATTATTCTAAATTCACCACACAACCCTACAGGTGCCGTCATTTCCATCCACGATATCCACGAATTGCAAAGTATATTGGCAGGAAATTCTATTTTGCTGCTAAGCGATGAGGTGTACGAACATATTATTTTTGATAAACTGCCGCATGAAAGTGTTTTGAAATACGAGGAGATTAGAAATCGAAGTTTTGTAATCTCCTCTTTGGGTAAAACCTTTCACTGCACCGGTTGGCGTGTAGGCTATTGTATCGCACCGCCTTATCTGACAAGGGAATTTAGGAAAGTACATCAATATACCACCTTTAGTGTGCATACCCCTACCCAATATGCACTGAGTACATTTATGGAAGATGAAAATAATTATTGTATGTTACCTGCCTTTTTTCAAAAAAAGAGGGATTTATTTATTCATAAACTTGCAAAATCTAGGTTTGAATTTTATCCTACAAGAGGCTCTTATTTTCAATTGGCTTCCTATAAAAATATATCAAACGAATCGGATATGGACTTTGTGACGAGACTCGCAAAGGACTATAAAGTAGCGGCGATACCTGTTTCCGCTTTTTATCAAAATAAAAATGATGAAAAAATAATTCGTTTTTGTTTTGCAAAAAAAGAAGAAACACTAGAAAGAGCAGCGGAAATATTATGCAAGATTTAAGGATAACGACGATTCAGTCGGAGTTGTATTGGGAAAATACGGGTGCGAATCTTGCGCTGTTTGAAGAAAAAATTTGGCAGATAAAAGCACAAACAGATATTATCATTTTGCCCGAAATGTTTACTACGGGCTTTACGATGAATGCTCCTTTGTTGGCAGAACCGATGAACCTCACCACCTTCAAATGGATGAAACAGCAAGCTGCTCAAACCGGCGCCGTAGTGACGGGAAGTTTTATAGTAAAAGAAAAGGGCTGCTATTTTAATCGCTTAATCTGGATGCAGCCCGATGGCAACTACTTCGTATACGATAAAAGACACCTCTTCAGGATGGCCAATGAACAGTCCGTTTATACCCAAGGTACGGGAAAGTTGTTGGTAGAATGGAAAGGGTGGAAAATTCGTCCTCTTATCTGTTACGATTTACGATTTCCAGTTTGGAGTAGGAATAGAAAAAACGAATACGATCTGCTAATCTACATAGCCAATTGGCCAGCAATAAGGAACATGGCTTGGAAATCCTTATTGCAAGCGAGGGCTATTGAAAACCTCAGTTATGTAGTAGGCGTAAATAGGATAGGAGTTGACGGCAAAGGGATGGAGTACAGCGGAGACTCGAGTATTATAAGTCCTAGAGGGGATGTGCTTTGGCAAAAAACGTCTACCGAAGCTATTTATACCCACCAACTATCTAAAATAGAATTGGATTCATTCCGAGCCAAATTTCCTGCAGATATGGATGCCGATGCATTTATGATAACGGACTAAACAGTCCAGTTTCATCCGTTATTTAGTATAGGTACACTATCTATAGTACGGCAAGAAATAATTTCCCATTATAATTTCATAGAATCCAATAGAATAAAAAATCCCCTCTTGATAGTATCAAGAGGGGATTTTTTATATTTAGAAGTATGGAGATTACTTCAAAGAATTTTTGAAGTTCTCAGAATTCCAGTAGTTAGCAAATTCAAGATTGCTTAACGCATGGTCAACTAATGATTTGTTAAGTGCAACGGCTCTTTTCAAGTTGATAACGATTCCATTTTCGTCTTGAAGTCTAGCGGCAGTAACTGCTGCTAAGTAGAAGCCAAGTGCAAATTGAGGGTTTTTTGCTTGAACTGTTGAGAAACCACCTTTAGCAGCGTTGAAATCTTTTTTCAAAAGGTTAGCAAGTGCTAAGTCGTAAAGAACTATAGTAGAATCAGTAGATTTAGAAAGCGCTTGAACAGCTATTTCGTATTTACCTTCTCTTATAGCAACAACACCTAACATACCTTGAAGACCTTTTTTGATATCTTCGCTTGCACCAACTTTGTTAGCTAGGTCAGCCTCTGTAACTACAGCCGTTCTAACGTCAGACATTAACGATGCAGCAGCAATGTTACAATGCGCTTCAGCATTGTCTTTCATTTTAGCAGATAAATTGCAGTGTGCAATTGCTTGAGTAGCTAAAGAAAGTTTTTCTTTTTCGTCAATTTCTTTTTTAGCCATTTCTAATTTCACAGCACCAAGATTGTTTTGAGCAATCCAGTTGTCAGAGATTTTAACAGATGTAGTATAAATCGCTAATTTCTCTTTCAAGATTGGCGTAAGCGTAGCAGCATAAAGAAGTTCTTCTTGCGTAAGCGTATCCATTTTCAACGTACCTTCTGTCATACCTTTAGCTAACAAAGCAATTTCTGCTCTAGATTTTTTAACTTTTACAGTTAAAATTTCAGTTTTAGCATTTCTAAGTTTTGGGTAGATTTTTTTGAAAAGTGTTTTGTAAGATTTCAATTTAGAAAGATCCATTTGTTTGCTTTCGAAAGAACCAGAACCGTTTACGATTGCTAAAATTTCCGATTTTTCATCCGCAGTAAGGATGTTAGTAGCATCTGCGGCAAGTTCTTTTCTAAGTGGTTCGTAATCTAAAACGATTCCTTTAGTTACGAATTTAATAGAATCAACATACGCTTTTTGATTGAAATGACCCATTCTCTCTTTGTAGTATTGTTCAATTACTTTAGATCTGTCGCCAGCTAAGTTAGAGTTTTTAGATTCGCTACCCTCTGGGGAGTGCGTACCGATTACAGAGATTGTTCTTGTTACATTTTTCTTAGCGATAAAAGCGTCAAGGAATTTACCTTGATTACCTTGCATTTCACTTTTTTTCAATTTAGATTTTCCTTGATCAAAGAAGAAAGAAACGTTAGTAGGAACCAATTCTTCTTGATCGTTATAACCATGGTTAGCATACGCTATATGGTAATATTTTTCTAATAATCTAGAAGTAGTGATTAAGCCTTTTGCAATGCTTATTTCAGGACCTGGTTTTCCTTTTGTTTTAGCTGCATTGAAGTTTGTGCCAATGATCATTAAATCACCGTTAGCAATCTCCGATTTGTAAGCGAAAGAAAAATGTTTTGTAATTACAGGTTGTACTGTTTTAGAATTAGGGAACTCTGTTCCTTTGTATTCAACCGAAGCAACCTTTATAGATTGATCTCCGTATTTATAGCTACCATCAACTTGGAAAACTCTTTTCTTTTTAAGTTTCTTAAGTGGTAAAGTACCAGTTACGTCAAAGGCAACACTGTCACCATGTACTTCCAATGGATTTGGAACAACGGTCACGGCAGGCGTGTAAGCTTTATTACATCCATTAAGGAAGATAGCTCCAGCTACAAGTAAGGTTAAATAATTTTTTCCTAAAAGGTTCATATCTTATTATAGTTTAATTTTCTATGATGCGAAATTATCGTTATAAATTAACTAAAACAATACATTTCGCTATTTTTTACCTAATTAGTGTAAAAAGTGATATATATTATATAGTTTTGTATTCGTTAGAAACGTAAATGGTTCTACTTATGGAAATTTTAAAGACATCCCTAGAAAAATATGCTTTTGGAGTTTGTACGTTCCTTGGAGCGCGCTTCGGAATAGCTTCTGCGAGTATACGATTGTTTTTTATATATACCTCTTTTCTTACGTTAGGATCCCCTGTTGTTATTTATTTGGCTTTAGCTTTTTTGATGAATCTACATAAGCACCTTAGAAATCAAAGAAGTACAGTTTGGGATGTATAGTTTACCCCATAGCAGGAGGCAGGTAATTCATTTTTTTCATAGCAGCTTCGGCCGCATCTATAAGGTCTATCAAACGGATATTTTTATTGTCAATTGGTTTTATATAAAATTCAAATTCGACGCTTTGAGAGGATTCTGCTACATAAGAATGTATCGCAGCTTCCAACATCGCATGTAGGAACAATTGAATGTTTTCAATTAAAAATAGTTGTAATTCGTTAAACAACTCTGGATTAGCTTCTTTGGCTATATTGAATAGCGCAGGATTATACAGAAGATTATATTCTTTCAGGAAATCACAGTTTTCGACATAAATATCAAGATTTTCAATAAAATAGCCTTCTACATTATAATGATCCATTTTTTCGGACACTTCTGCTGCGCTTTCTGATGCTACTTTATAACCTTGGTAACAGTCAATAATGTAACATTCGTAAAAAGAACGTAAAAAAAGTTTAATTCTATCTGGCGTCATATTTTTTAAAACTTAGTGTGAAATAGTCTGAAAGGTAGAGAATAGTACGATTATATGGTAATGATCTTTTGAAAAGCAATTAAATATTTCCTGATTTTCTGTGTGTTGTGAAAAAAAATAAAATATAAATACTAATAATATTGTCAAAAACTAAATAAATTAGTATTTTTGCACCACTAGAAACCTACCGAATGAAAAAAACAGTTTACCCAACTACCGGTGCTATCAACTACCGAGATTTGACCCGGACAGGTCTAAAGAAAGTAACTCAGACTTCTGATTTTAAAATATGTATTCCCGATTACACCCAGACTCCTGATGTCTACCTAGAAAATATAAGCGGCTATGCGCGAAAAGATGCTTACCGGGTAGGTGCCAAAGTCCTGTTCTCCGAACTGGATGAGTTCTTGGGTTACATCGGGGCCAACGAACCCACCACTTATTATTTTATTCCTATTGCAGAAAAATATTTCCAAAGTAAAAAAGCCGAAATTCTGATTGTTGATCGTTTTATGTCTATTCAAGACAAAGATTACGTTGTGTATTCGGAAGACAGCATAATGAAGGTTTCCATGATACGGCTAGAAGTAGGGATGGTAGTGCTACAAGACAGTAAACACCGCTATTCTCCCGAGCAATTCCAAAAGGAAATTCTTTGGGGAGTAATAGCGGGTGTTATCTTAGTTTGACGGTTGGAATTTCAATTTTCTAGCGCCCCTTTTTGGACCCATAATTCTATTTTTTTTCGATCACAGGCATTCAATTTTCCGTCAGGCGGCATTGGGTTGAAGCCTTGTAATTGTTTAATACAGCCTACCAACTTTCCATTATCCGCCATGGATTTAACTTGGGCGTAGGTAGTAAATTTTGTAGTAGGGGCATTAGAACCGTGACAAGAATAACAATTTTTAGCTAAAATTGGTTTTACAGCGGTAGTGTATTTTATATCCAATGTATCACAATTTACTAATGTGTTCTCTTCCACTTTCGAATCAAGTTCTTCCAAATGCCTGCTGGTGCAAGCTATAAATGCAAGTAATGCAAACGGAACAATAAAGCAGGCTGTTTTAGTTTTTTTTATCATAGCTTTAAGTTAGACAGAGAAAAGTTAGCTGCTCTTCTCTGCCTATGTGAAATTATTGTTTAATAAATTTTTTAGAAACGAGCATGCCGTTATTTTCGATATTTAAAATATAAACGCCGCTTTTAAGAAAGCTAAAATCTATCTTTAGACCGCTTGAAAGCATATTGCTATGCTCTGTGGTCCGAAGGACTTCTTTTGCATTTAGATCTCTAACACTAAGGTGTATATTTCCGGATACTTGCATATTAGAAGAGATAGTCAATATATCGTCTACTAGCGTTGGAGAGAGGATTAGTTGAGAATGAACATCCAATCCGTCGAATCGAGCTGTTACGAGCGATGATTTCCCTATTTTGTGCACTTTAGTAAATACGTAATCGCCAGCAGGTTTCCCATTAGAGTTAGTCGCTACGAAAGTGTTGAAGAAGGTTACTGTGTCGTTTGTTCCCGTTGTAGGCGCTGTCCACTTGAAACTCCATTCGTTAGAATTTTGTCCCGACAGTGAAGTTGCTTTGTGTGTGGCATAAGTATTTGCACTTCCCGACCATGAATATATAACTTGAGCCTTTGAATCGGAGGCCGCAGCAAGCATTCCTGTGGAAAGAGAATCTTTATTTCCCCAAGCCATTGTCATAAATCCAAAAGCAGTAACATCGGCTTTTGATATTTTTGTCGTAATATCATACGTAATTCCAGGCTGCCATCCATCGGCAGGAATATTGGAAGTGAATACTGTATTTCCAGAAGCATCGTTCAGCGCTTTGCCCACGTGACATCCACTTTTAGAGCATGTAGCCTGATTAACCCCTCCAGGAGTAGGCGCTCCTGTATGGTCAGGAAATCCATAACTACTAAACGTGTAAACTTCCTTTGCCAATACGCTACTCACTAGTATAATTAGTGTTAAAATTATATACTTAAGTTTTGATTTTTTCATTTTTATATTTTTAAATTAATAGTTGATTTATTGAATTATTTTAGTACTCACCAAACTCATCGCTTCTGATATGTTTGCTTTTACCATGTCCGCATAATAACCACCATGAACTTGCGCTGACGATTTGCTGGTAAAGCTATATAAAGTGCCGTCGCCGTTTGTTAAAATTCTATCCATATCTATTTCAATAATTAATTTAGTGGTTTTCCCTTCCTCTACTGTATATTTAGGAATAGTATTTAACATGTTTCCAAAAAAGAAAGACATCATTCGTGCATCTGTACCTATTCCGAAATGGAAATTTTTATCGTAATTAGCCACCGTATTACCACTGCCTTCTATCAGCATAAAAACATAGCCAGAGTTCCAACTCCAATACATATCTTCTTGTGACAAATCTAATGGAAACAACGCCGAAGTAGGGTCAGCATGATTTTTTTCTCTCGGAATGCCTACATCAAAACGTATGTCGTTATAACTTCCTACTGTAGCATTAAAAGAGATACTATAAGCATTTGTAACGCCGTCAACAGTAGTTGTAGGTGCGCCAAAGTCTATGTGGTAAATGCCCGCGGTGTTGCTGTCTGTCGGTATAGCAGGATTTTCCGAAGCATCTGCTTTGGAAAGCCCTATATTGCTCAAGAAAAATTTCCATTTAGAAATTTTTATCGTTTCACCTGCAGGAGTTACAATGTCGGTATTCATTATAAATGGAGTTGTTCCTTTTTTAGGTACAAATACTACTTCTATTTTTCCTGTTGGCGTTTGCGGGGCTGGTGCTTCTTCTTTCTCCTTCTTTTTACAAGAAGATAAGAATGCAATTGTAAAGAGTAGAATATATAGGGTGCTATTTTTCATAGGTAAAGATTTAAATTTTAGACAATAGTTTTTTTGAACATAGATATGCCTATGTTGTTTAGTTGTAATTTTAAAATAAGAAAACTATATATTAGTCGGGAGGCTGCTCTAAATCAAAACTAGTAATAAAAAAATAGAGGTTTTGATAGCGTTTTAAAATGACGGCAACGGGAGATAAACAGTGTGCTATTTCCCATTTAGTAATTGTACTGTTTAGATTGGATAGAAGTATGGAGAAGTCATACCTCAAAAGTAGTGCGGAACGGAAGGGTTGAATGTTTTTTGTAGAAGGAGAAAGCTTTGCATACAGCTGACATTTTCCTTTACAGGACGATTGCTTATTAAAACGGTTTATACAGCTATTTTCGGCAATAGTTTTTTGTTGGTATTTAAAGGCAAGGAATATCCACGTATTCCTTGCCTGAATAAGAAGTAACGTAACAATCAGGGAGATTGTTAGTATGTTTAGCGTATAGGTATATTTTTTATGCACTATTTTTTGTCACAAGAAACGTCTGTATAGCCACCTGCTTCAAGTGATTTTTTATAATCTTCAACTTCTGATTTGGAACATTTTTCACAATGCAAATCGTACGTAACTCCTGCTAGCGTTGCATCACAATGGTACTCTTTTTTACAAGCGCTAAATGCTGCTACGAATAGTAATCCTAAAATTATTTTTGTACTTTTTTTCATATTCTGTTCTTTTTTGGTTTGTTAAATTATTTATTGTGTACTTAAAATTGTTCTTTTATTAATTCTTTAATATCGTGTACCATCTGATTTACTTCGGTTTTGTTTGTGCCGTCGTAATAGCCTCTTATCTGTTTATTTTTATCTACCAATACAAACATTTCCGTATGTACAAAACTACCTTCTTCTTGTAGGTCTTCTTTATTTACAATGCCATATTGTTCATAAGCCATTCGCTGCAATTCTTTTTTATCTCCTGTCAAAAACAACCATTTGTTTGCATCTGTTACACCTTTCGATAGCGCATAATTTAAAAGTACAGGGAGGCTATCTTCTTCTGGTTTGGAAGTGTGGGAGAGTAGTTTCAAATGCGGTTCATTGATGAATTCTTTGTAGACATCACTCATTTCTACACTCATTATTTTACATATTCCTGGGCAAGTAGTGAAAATATAATCGGCCACATAAATACAATCGCCTATTTTTGCCTGATTTATTTTTTCTCCTTTTTGATTTACAAAATTAAAATCGCCCACTTTGTGTTTTGGAGGTACTTCCGAGTATTCGTATTCCGAAGTATTTAGGCTAAAGGTGTAATAAGGAAGTTTTCGGTAGCTATAATTTTGCTTATATACTACAAAGCCTACAAGCGATAATGTAAAGAATACAATTGCTATAAATGTAATCAAGTCTTTGTTTTTCATTTTTTAAGGTTTAAAATTTGGGTTGGCAATAAACGATTCGTCGGTAAGCGCTTTAAGGAAATTTAACAAGTCGGCTTTTTCTTCATTACTAAGATGAAGTTGGTGTACATGGGCACTCTTGTTAGTGTTGTTTTTTCCACCACTTAGGTAATGTTCTAAAACTTCTTCTAATGTTGACTTGCTTCCGTCGTGCATGTAAGGTCCTGTAAGTGCTATATTTCGTAGTGTAGGTACTTTAAATTTTCCAAAATCAGCATTGTCGTATGTTATTTTATACCTCCCTGGATCTTGGTACGATTCATAGATACCGTTATTCTGAAAGGTGCCGTTAGTGAAGTTTATACCGTTATGGCAACTGGCACAATGGGTGCTATCGCTAAAAAATAAATTCATTCCTTTAAGTTCAGAAGTAGTCAATGCAGTAGTATTTCCTTGGTAATAATATTGATCAAATTTAGAATTTCCACTGATAAGTGTTCGTTCATAACAGGATATAGCACGTACAAGTGAAAATACATCCGGCGCTCTATCGTATGTTTTTTTAAACAACGCTGGGTATTCTGGATGGCTTGATAGACGTGCTATAGCTTCCGAAAGCGACAGGTTCATTTCTTTATGGTTTTCTATAGGTGCTATTACCTGTAGTTCTAATGTAGGCACACCTCCATCCCAGAAAAAAGATTTTGACCAAGCTAGATTAATAAGTGGCATAGAATTTCTTGAAGAAATCGAATCGTTTACCCCAAGACTAAACGCACTTCGGTCACTAAAAGCAATTTCCTGAGCATGGCAAGAGCCACAAGAAATAGTTTGATCTTTGGAAAGTAACTTGTCGAAAAAAAGCTTTTTCCCCAAATCGATTCGCTCTAAAGTTAGTTTGTTATCCTCTGGAATATTGGGCATTGGGAATCCTGATGGTAATGCTAGCGCATAATTATTGTTTTGAGGAAGCTCTTTATCTTTTTTCTTACAGCTCACTACCGAGAATGTAACTAGTATATAAAATAAATACTTTTTCATATTTATTTTAATAAATATTTTTTTTGTAAAACGGTATAGCTTACTCCTAAAATCATTCTGCCAGCACTTGTCAGATTGGTCTGACCTGAAGCCGAATAGGCTGGGAGTTGAAATGCAGTAGTAAGAATAAATCCTTTGTATAGCAAATCCAAGCCAGGGCCTAGCATTATTTCTGCCATTTTTGTTCCTGTTACTATTTCTTTATTTTGGTATAAACCACTGGTGTATTCCTGATAAAATTGCAAGGAAGGAATAGCTTGAAAATTATTTTTCTTCAGTATATAGAAAAGATTTGCGGAGGTAGTAACGCTGTTGCCTATACGTTCATCATAGGCATTGGTTCCATTTACTTTATACAATAGATTTGTTCCCAGTCCAATATTTTTGTAACCCAATAAATAGTTTGTATATATAAGCCAATCGTTAGAGCCCGTACCCGGTTGCAGCAATGCATCGAATCGGTAATTGTCTGTTCCGGCTAAGGTGTATTTTCCTGTACTCATTTTAATGCCAGTTCCTAAAATAAGTCTATTTTTCCATATCGGCGCATCTTGTTTTCGAATAAGGTGAAACCCTCCGAATATACTGATATCTCCAAACCCTTCAAGTGCCGTCCTTATTCCCTGTTCTTTGCTAGAGTTGGAATAATAAGGTACAATAGCGTTTAGTTCTACTCTTTTATGAATAAAATATTTGGCCCTTAGTTCATACGTTCTATATACTTCATAATCTTTTTTGGGATAGATAGAATCAATATTATCGCTGGGGGTAATTGGAATGCTACCATGTGCTGTTTGGGAGCTGCGAAAAGTGGTTGTAGGAAAGAAATCAGGTTTTTGATTTGCAATTGGATAGCCGTTGAAGGAGCGGTAGCGATAGAATGCTCCGACAGAAGA
>JAYSUZ010000294.1:0-3030 GCA_043718845.1 Cytophagales bacterium | reverse complement strand
GAAGTATAAATTGAGCAAAAATTTCACGTGCTGCTCCAAACTTTTGTTTGTCCAGCAGCTCTAACCCCTTCCTAAAAAGGTCGTCGTCAGTAGTTTTCACAAGGGTATTTTGTGCAAATACTCCTATCGTGAAAAAACAGAAGATTACAAATACTGTACTTATTCTTTTATAACGCATCATTTTCAAAACCTGTTATCCTTCTAACGAACCTTTCTTATTCGGTATTGTATAGTTTGTATCAAAAATATAAAAAAAATAAGGAATATGTACTCCTAAGTTATGCACACTGCCTATATTTCAATGTATTTTATAATATACAAAAAAGGGCTTTGGAATATCTCCAAAGCCCTTTTTATACACTACTGTAGTCGTCTAACTACTATGCTTTCTTTCTAGCGATTGCTTTCATTACCGATTCTACGATATTTTTTGCTTTCAAGCCGTATTTTTCCATCAATTGATCTGGTGTTCCAGACTCTCCGAAGGTATCTTTTGTACCTACAAACTCCTGTGGTGCTGGGAAGTTTGAAGCAAGTACATGGGCAATACTTTCGCCAAGTCCACCTAGAATATTATGTTCTTCACACGAAACGGCGCAACCTGTTTTCTTCACTGAAGCCAAGATAGCAGCTTCGTCTAAAGGTTTGATGGTATGAATATTTATTATTTCTGCATCGATTCCTTTTTCAGCAAGCATTTCCCCTGCAAGTATAGCTTCCCATACTAAGTGGCCTGTAGCGAATATCGAAACGTCTTTGCCTTCGTTTACCATCCATGCTTTTCCTATTTCAAATTTCTGATCTGCAGCTGTAAAATTAGGCACTACTGGACGACCGAAACGCAAATAAACAGGACCTACATAATCTGCAATTGCAATTGTAGCCGCTTTTGTCTGATTAAAATCACAAGGATTTATAACTACCATGCCTGGAAGCATTTTCATCATTCCTAGGTCTTCCAATATCTGATGTGTTGCACCGTCTTCTCCAAGCGTAAGACCGGCATGCGAAGCACAAATTTTTACATTCTTACCAGAATACGCTACCGACTGACGAATTTGATCGTACACACGACCGGTAGAAAAATTGGCAAATGTTCCAGTAAAAGGAATTTTGCCACCAATAGTCGTCCCAGCTGCAATACTAATCATGTTAGCTTCTGCGATTCCTACTTGAACAAATCTTTCTGGAAAATCTTTTATGAAGGCATCCATTTTAAGGGAGCCTATTAAGTCTGCGCAAAGCGCTACTACGTTTGGGTTCTTCTTACCCAGTTCATGAAGCCCAACGCCAAATCCAGAGCGGGTATCTAAACTTTCTGTAAAGGTATATTTTTTCATAAGTGTCTTTTCTACTAATTTATAATTTTATTTAAAACAAAAAGCACGACTAATAGTCTCCTAATGTTTCTTCCAATTGACCAAGTGCTTTCTGTAATTGCTCATCGTTTGGAGCCGTACCGTGCCATTTGTGTGTGTGCATCATGAAGTCTACGCCTTGACCCATTTCTGTTTTCATCATTATGGCTTTAGGTATTCCATTTCCACGAGCTGCTTTTGCTTTTAAAATAGTAGCTTCTAAGTCTTCGAAATTATTGCCATCACAAGCATATACTTCCCAGCCGAATGCTTCGTATTTTTTACCAAGATCTCCAAGGTTCATCACTTTAGCCGTAGGACCGTCAATCTGCTGACCGTTGTAGTCTACGAAGGCGATAATGCTGTCTAATTTGTGGTGTGGAGCGAACATTGCCGCTTCCCATACTTGGCCTTCTTGTTGTTCGCCATCACCCATTAATACATAAACAGTGCTGTCGTCTTTGTTGAGTCTTTTAGATAGCGCTGTTCCGCATGCTACAGACAATCCTTGTCCAAGCGACCCTGATGCCATACGGATACCTTCAAGGTGTTCGTGTGGTGTAGGGTGTCCTTGCAAACGAGAATTTATTTTACGGTGTGATACCAATTCTTTCACGGGAAAATAACCGGCACGCGCCAATACGGAATATAATACCGCAGAGATGTGTCCGTTGGAAAGGAAAAATAAGTCCTCCCCTATTCCATCCATTTTAAAATTTTTATCGTGCTTCATCATTTTGAAGTAAAGAAGTACCAAAAGGTCTGTACACCCTAAAGCACCACCTGGGTGGCCTCCTTTAGCGCCGTGTACCATCCTCACGATGTCCCTTCTTACTTGGGATGCAACTTTCTTGAGTTCTGTGTAGTCTGCCATTTTTGTTTAGTTATAGTTGTTTAATTGTTTTCGTAGTTAACTTATATATTACTTTTTAGGCACTATTGTTTTCTTCTTAGATTTTGCTACTGCCTCTTTTTCATCCGATTTTTTATCCAAAATCTGAGCCGTATGATCGGCTGTTACTACTTTAGAGATAATATCTATAATAATCCCTTTTTCATCAATAATAAAAGTAGTTCTGGCGGTACCCATATATACTCGACCATACATATTTTTCTCTACCCAAACACCGTATAGTTCGTTGATGCTTTTATCCGAATCTGCAATAAGTGTAAACGGTAAATTGTATTTTTTTCTGAATTTCAAATGCGAAGCCTCGTCGTCTCCACTTATTCCAACTACTTCGTACCCTTCTTTAATAATTTTTTCATAATTATCTCTTAGGTTGCAAGACTGGGCAGTACATCCTGGCGTATCGTCTTTTGGATAGAAGTATACTACAACTTTTTTCCCAACATACGCCGAAAGTTTCACTTCCTTACCATCCTGATCTTTGCCCTCAAAAAGGGGGGCTTTATCACCTATACTTAAAGCCATAAAATTGAATCTTAACGTTATAAATAGTATTTAAAGTACTTTTTCAAAGATTGTCGTATTTCCTACCTTATCTTTCACTTCTAGTACAAATTTACCCCTTAAAGGCTTAAATTTATCTATATTTTCAGACCAAATGGTTCTATTTTTGTGTTCATAATTCATCATAAGCCATTTTCCGTCTATTGATGCCTTAAAACACTCTATACCCGAATCTGTGTCAAATATATTAAATTTTAT
>JAYSUZ010000293.1:0-3034 GCA_043718845.1 Cytophagales bacterium | reverse complement strand
ATTGATGAGCGGATGAATATTGTATCTTCCTCTAGAGGGGCAGCTCGTTATTTAAAACGGAATAATCAGACCTTCAACAATTGGGTTTACCCTCTTTTAGCAATATTTTACCGCTCCATAAAACATTGTCTGCAATAATGAACCCTCCTTGCTTTACTTTATCTAAAACAAGTTTATAGTAATTTAAATAATTTATTTTATCGGCATCAATAAAAACCAACTCAAATTGTTCTTGAATAGAGGGCAATACTTCCATTGCATTACCAATTCTATACTCTATTATTGCATCTAGGCCGGCTTCGGCAATATAACCTCTGACTGTCGATTCTAATTCTTCGTTAATATCTATCGTAATCAGTTTCCCCCCTTTGGCAAGACCTTCTGCGAGGCATAGAGCCGAATATCCTGTAAATGTACCAATCTCTAATATCGCAGTAGGCCTTATCATCTGGCTTATGGCAGCCAGCATCCTTCCTTGTAAGTTTCCAGAGAGCATTCGTGGCATAAGTACGTTTGCATGCGTTGCACGATTGATTTTTTTTAGCAGGGCAGATTCTTGAGAAGTATGCCGTTCCGAATAGGCTTCAATAGCTGGAGGGAGAAATTCCATAGGTTATTCTGGTAAATAGGTAAGGCTTGTAAAGTTACTTTCTTTCAGGTATTCGTTGGCCAATTTTCTTAGCTCGGTTGCGGTCACCAATTCAATTGATTTAAGGACGGAACTTAAGTTTTCGATGGTGCCGAAATCCAATTGACTTCGTCCCATCATTTGCATAAAACTGTTGTTGTTTTCTTCCGCAATTGCCAGTTGTCCTTTTATTTGCTCCTTTAGACTGTGTAGTTGGATTGCGCCTAATTTGACTTCCCTTAAAAGTTTAAATTCTTTATAAACAAGCTCTATACTGCGGTCTAATTGTTTTTTTTCAGTGCCAAAATAAACACTAAACAAGCCTGAATCGGTGAGTGGGGTATAGCTTGCATCAATACTGTACACCAACCCTTTTCGCTCGCGCAACGACATGTTTAATCTTGAGGTCATATTAGGCCCTCCCAAAAGATTCGTCAACATGAATAAGGGCGTTTTTCTTTTATCCTTTCCTGAACAGCAACTATTGCCCATCATGTGATGGGCCTGTGAAATAGGCTTGCTAATAATTTCTTTTACGGGTTTAAGAGCCGAAAATTTAACGCGTTTCTTTTTGGAAGAATAGTTGGGTACTTCTGATAAATGTTTTTCACAATAGGCCTTTATTTTATCAAAGGACATATTGCCAATGGATACAAAAACGAGTTTTGAGTTGTCCAGATTTTCTTTTAGAAATTTATTAAAATCTTTTTGATGGAAGGAACTTACTGACTTCTGGGTACCAAGAATATTATGAGCAAGGGGGTGTTTTCGGAAAATAAGACTTTCAAAGTCATCTTGAATGGCGTCTTCGGGAGAGTCTAAGTACATTGACATCTCCTCTAAAATTACATTTTTTTCTTTGGCTATTTCCTTTTCGGGAAACGTAGAGCAAAAAGTAATATCCTTTAGGAGTTCGAGCGCACGCTCAAAATGCTGGTCTAGTACAGATGCATGAAACCATATTTTTTCCTTGGTAGTATAGGCATTTAATTCGCCCCCTACCATCTCTAGTCTATTAATAATATGGAAAGACTTCCTTTTAGCAGTGCCTTTGAAAGCCATGTGTTCCCAAAAATGAGCAAGCCCTTCTTGAGACATATCTTCATCTCTACTACCAATATCAAGTACAAAGCCACAATGCAAGACCCTTGTATGACTTACTTCACGATGTACTATGGTAATTCCATTCGAAAAAGTATGCTTATTAATATTATCCATCTTTTTCGGGTAAAGCTCCAGAGACACCGCCTGAAACAATAAGTTTCATTACTTCAGCACTCGGAGCATTTATTTCTTTAATATTTTCAAGGGCTACTACGAATAAATTTCCAGTGAATCCATAAGAGTCCGGAAAGTAGACGGCTACCATGTCTTTGATGTTGATGGTATCTAAACTATCGCGTGTAATAAATCCTATTCGATAAATTTCCGCATCCTTTTGCATTTTTACCAATACCGGATGATTGAATTTCTTTTTATCTCCCACAAATGCTCCTATCACATCTTTGGTAGAGGAATAGATAAGATTTATCAAAGGAATCTTATACATATAATATTCTATAAAATTGAACGCAGGGCGGGCTATAATGGTAGAGCCTATCAATCCCATCAACGTTACAAAGGTAAGAATAATAAGTATGCCAGAACCTGGAAATAATTCTACTTGAAATAAACTCGGCAAAATTTTATCCAACCAACCAACCAAAGAGAAGATTATATACAACGTAAAACAGGCAGGAAGTACTAATAATAAACCTTGAAGGAAATATCTTAAAATAAATTTCATTATCTTTTATAGAGTTAATTTATATGGAAAATAGTTTTTATTTCATTCGCTACTCTTTCCATCAACCACATTGGAGTTGATGTTGCGCCACATATTCCGATTGAATCGTCTTTTGAAAACCAAGAAGGCGAAAGCTCCATCTCATTTTCGATAAAATAACTTTTATCGTTATGATTTTTGCAAACATTATATAACACTTTTCCATTGGAACTTTTTTTGCCACTCACAAAGACAATTACATTGTGGTCTTGTGCGAATTTTTGCAATTGAGGTTCCCGATTTGAAACCTGCCTACAAATACTATCGTTTGCATCTAAATTTTCAGAATGATCCTTGCCTGCTGCCGTAATTTTTTCTTCTATTACTTTTTGAATATAATAGAAACCTTTCGTGCTTTTTGTTGTTTGACTAAATAATGAAATAGGTCTGGTAAAATCAATTTTCCCCAAATCATCTTCTGACGTAATAATAATAGCATTATCTAACGTCTGTCCTGTAAGTCCTATAACTTCTGCATGACCCACTTGGCCATAAATAACGATTTGCCCGTCGGAACTTTCCATACTGTCAAAGGCATTTTTTACTCTGTTCTGTAATTTTAAAACCACAGGACAAGAAGC
>JAYSUZ010000292.1:0-3041 GCA_043718845.1 Cytophagales bacterium | reverse complement strand
TGGCACTGTATGGAAAATGAAACATAAGTTGTATAAAAAAATCTCTCCAAATCAGTTCGCTCAACCACACAGCGTTAAGCAGTAAAGCTTTTGCTACTTTCTCCCTTACGGAAATAGTACCAAATCTAAAATGTATGCCTAACCTTGAGGTGCCTTCTATGTAAGGGAAATCCCTCTGTTGGTCGTATTTTTTTATTACCTCTTGAGTTATAGAAGCGGGAGGCAATGGTATTAATGTTCTTTTAAAACCAATCGATTCAAGGGTAGGAAAAACAAGAAGATTGCTGCGATAGAAATTATGATCGTATTTTTCTACTGGATATTTTTTTATATAAAAATCATTGAGCGTTGCTAACCATTTGTTCTTATAAGGCGTATAGACTTTATAAGGGCCACCAACGGCGGTAAGGATTTCCTCTTTTTCGAAAATAACGTGGTCTTTAAACGTTTTAAATTCGATAGCATTAGTTGTTAATAATTTTTTTACAGCGTCATCTCTTTTCTGTGCATACGGTTCGTAGTCGTGGTTGCAATAGACCGTATGAATGGAATATGCATCTATCAGTTGTTTAAAAATAAATTCAGGATTACCGAATTTCACAACTAGTTCCGCTTTTTTCTCAACGAGTGCTAGGTTTATTTTTTTTAGTTGGTCATAAATGAATGTTACTCGAGGGTCACTTTTATCTTTTAACTTGGTTAAAATTTCAGTATCAAAAATGAAAATAGGTACTACCGGATACGCTCCTTTGAGGGCATGAAACAACCCTGCATTATCATGTAACCGTAAATCTCTTCTAAACCAGAAGATTGAAACAATAGCTTTATCTTTCATTTTATGGAGTTTGTTTAGGAGCCTTCGGAGGTATTTCAGGCAACGAATCGTTCAAAATAGCATTTTCTTTTTCCTCCTTTTTCTTTCTTTTTTTCTTTCCGAAAATATCTCTTAAACTATCAAAACTTTGGGTATGCATAAAACTAACTCCCGCAGTTGTGCTGGTAGTACCAGTTGCTGATATAAGAGCATTGTTATTAATCCTATTAAATAATTTAATTCTGAAATTACCGTCTTTATTAAGCATATACTCTACCGTCCACTCTCCCGCAATATTACTAATATAGGTTTGTGAAGCCGCTTGGGTATTTTGAAAACTACCGTCACGTGTAATTCTTAATCTTCCTGCCATTGCAGTATACGAAAATCTGAAATTCATTGCATTCAGCGCATCCTTATCCAGACTATTTAAGTTTACATTTATTTCTAAATTCTGATCGGCTTGAGATAGAAAATGACTTAATTGTCCTGACAATAATTCGCTAACATTATTAATCCCCAGAGAAGACATTCCTGTCAAACCACTTGGTGCTAAAAACATTCGAAGCATTATGAGACTAAACACTTGTCGATTTAACTCTTGATCGTTCGTTTTTATTTTTGCTTCAAAATCGGTAACTACAGTAGCCAATTGAGGATCTGAAGGGTAGCGTAGAATATCGATATCCATACTTATTTCTGGTGCCGAAAGTACCCCTTTTACACCTAATACAACATCGGTAGGATAGTTTCGTTGCAAATCAGATTTGGTATTGGACGTCGAATCAAAGAGCGGTTTAAGAGACACGTATTGATTATATTTTGCTTTAATATCCAATGTGCCATCATACGGATTACCATTCCATGAAAGTCGACTTCCTTTATCAATTACAAATTCCTTACTTATAATATTGGCCATCGTAAAATTATACCATCCTTCTTTAAGAACGTAATTTCCAAACATTGTCATATCCCCTTTTGTATCATAGCGGAGTTCAATATTCCCTTCCCCTCGTCCACGAATAATATCTCCTGATCGTTTATCAAATATTATTTCAGTATATGCATCCGGCGTAATTTCTAAATTAAAGAACATTCGAATCCGAGTATCCTCTGATAGAATGCTGTCTTTTTTTATCGAACTAATACTTTTAGATTTAAATTGAATAAAATCCTTTTGCGACACTTCACTACCTCCATTAAGGGGAATGTAGATTCTAGTTTCCTTTTCTGATTTCGCATTTGCTCTGATTTCTAAATCTTCAAAAGGCCCAAATAAACTAAAATTTCCAGTTACGTTGGCCATTCCATAAAACAGCGCATTGTCCTTTTCAGAAGTATTCAATACATTGAAATTCTTATACTTCCCTTTTATATCTACCACAAAATTTTTAAATCCATCGTGTGCAATAGAACCGTTTATTGTCCCCTTATTTCCATTTATGTCATTAAGAACTGTATTCTTAAATTGAATTTGATCTTCTGTAAAATATATCCTATCGCTAAAGGTATAAATAGCGCCTAAATAATCGACTTTAAATTTTCCATCATCAATTTTTGCATCGCCTTTCACTCTTAAATCTTTGAGATTTCCATCTATTCTCAGGCTTCCATTCACGGTCCCTGAAAGATCACTCATTACCCCTTTCAGTATTGGAGAAACAATTCCTAAATCAGCAGCATTTAAATTAGCCAACAGACTTATAACCTCTCGGCGCTCTGCAGTAGGTGGCTTTATATTGCCTGCTATAGTTACAACCTTCACGTCTGCCATCAAAACATCAACATTGACATTTAATTGCTGCTCATGCTCCACCCAATCTGCGCTACCATTAATATTCCCAAACTTAAAGTCATCTACGGTAAATGCGCTAATAGACATTCTAGCATTTAAATCTAAATCTTTAACGATATTTTTAAAATTCATTTGCCCATTCAATACCCCTCCTAATTTATAACTAGAAAGTGGATTAATATTTTTTAAATTAAAATTTTGTATCGTTAACGAAGCTTTCGTATCTTCATTCTTAGAAAATTCTCCTGCCAAACTAATAGATTGATCTTTATTTAAAATTTTGAAATTATTAAACATTACGACCTCTTCGTTATAATTAATGCTACTCGTTTCTTCTATAGCCCAGTGCTCTTCTAATAAATCAAGACTTGAATTTGTAAACGATATTTTTTTTAATTCATCGGCAATAAGCAGTACTCCATTTAAACTTAT
>JAYSUZ010000291.1:0-3063 GCA_043718845.1 Cytophagales bacterium | reverse complement strand
TACTTTTGCTTTTACTGCAATTTTTACTACAGGTTTCTTAACGACCTTTTTTACCACTATTTTTACTACAGGTTTTGCAACTGTTTTTTTGTCTACTTTTTTAGGAGCAGGCTTAGTTTTCGCTACTATTTTTTTTGCGGAAACAACTTTTTTGGTAACCGTTATTTTTTTAGCAACTTTTTTAGAAGGCGCAACAGACTTTGCAACGGCTTTTTTTACCACTTCCTTCTTTTTTGAGTTCATTTTAGCCATAAAACACTGAAAAGTACTATGTTATAATTTCTAATCCTCCTTCTCTTTCGGAGACTAATTTAAATGGTTCATTTTCAACAAGAAAATGACCGTCCAAATCTATATAATTTATACCATTACTCAAATTAATTGCTGAAAAAATTCCTAACGATGTTTCCACCATACATCCTAACATTGTCTTAAGACCTTGTTTTTTAGAATCTTGTATTATTTTAATGCCATTATAATACCCACCAGCTTTCATCAGTTTCATATTTATTCCATGAAACTGCGCTGCAATCTCCTCTACGTTGATAGAATTAGTCACAGATTCATCAGCTATTAATTCAAAAGGACTTTTACATTTCAAATATTTATATTCCTGAACCATAGACGATGGAAGTGGCTGCTCAATAAAATCAATCGGATAATTCCTCCACTCATCCATCAAAACAAGCAGATTGTCAACATCTTGCCATGCTTCATTTGCATCTATTCTTAAAGGTTTAGACGACAGTTTGACTACTTCTCGTATTAAATCCGCTCCTGTTTCTTGATCAATTTTTATTTTTAAATAACTAAATCTCATTAAGTTATGACTATTAATAAACTTTTTTACTTCACCTATTTCCATTATAGGTAATGTATAAGAGGTCTTTATATCCAATAATGGTGCTTTTAATCTTAATTGTTCGTATACTGGAATAGCATTCTTCTTTGCAAGTAAATGAATATAAGCGGACTCTATACCAAAACGTAGTGAACTCGGTAGATTGTGACGATTAAGCTCTTCTGTAAGTTCTTGTATTGTTTTCACAGCACTAAGAATGGAAGGTAAAAAAACAAAAAGAGATGCGATAAGTTCTGGCGTTTCTCCGTATCGAATATTGGGAGCCACTTCACCAGATGCTGAAACTTCACCTTCCGCTACAGTAATGATAAAATTCCGCTTAACCGAAGATTGATTTCTAGATATCTTCCAACTGTACTTAAGCGTAAGTTGAAGTTCTTCGATAGACCATGTAAGCATCACGTATAATTTTATATTATTGATGCTTGTTTGTATGGTAAAAATCAGGACATGGCAAACGTTTCATTGTTTTATGTCCTTTTTTGGCCTTGTGGTATACGTACGTAATATTTAATTCATGTGAACCTCCAGAACCAGCTCTAGTAAGTGTAGAAACTGTAAAATCATAACTATATTGAATACTCCAATTGTTGAATATCCAACCTATTGAAGGCACAATCGATTCACTATTCGTTACACCTGCTGCTATTCGTTTTACTTCAATACCTCTGTACCAAACCCCTAATAAAAACTGATTATAAGTCAAATACAATCCTATATCTAATTGATCACCTTTCCCTTGCATCTTATAATGCGCTGTAGGAGTTAAAAATATATTATCATCTTCATGTAAATAAGCCATGTGATTGCCCGAACTCAGTGGAATTTTATATCCAGCGGTAAAACTCGTTTTCATAGGAAGTTGCGCTCTATCGCCCGAATTGAACATCGTCATGCTAGGTCTATTCATGTGATGAAAAGCTATGCTTCCCCATAATTTACTTGTATAGACCAATAGCCCTGAACCTGCATCAAAATAACCTTTTTGACTTGCCGCTCCTGTAATACCTGTAACAGGTACATTCCCTTGATCATCAACTTGAGAAGGAAGGTAAAGTTGAGCGTAATTTATCGATTGATTTCCATAACCTGCCAATAAACCAGCTCTTACTGTAAGTTCTTTAGAAAGAGGCAATTCATACGAATACTGGACATTAATTTTTGTTGTATTAATATC
Source organism: Cytophagales bacterium (assembly GCA_043718845.1). Classification (GTDB taxonomy): domain Bacteria; phylum Bacteroidota; class Bacteroidia; order Cytophagales; family Cytophagaceae; genus JANYCO01. Next base: position 1,024 of record JAYSUZ010000291.1, on the reverse strand, counting down.
GTTTAGCCCTTGTCTATCTTGAACAATCATAACACCTAGACCTGAATTGTATTTTTCAAAAAAATGATCTACCGATACGAGTGCTGTAGCAAATTTTGCATCAATACCAGGCCATTGGTACCTACCATGTACCATTGCTCTAGTAGCATGCGCTCCTCCTACAAATGCGGGGTTGATATAAGGGGTAACAGCATAAAATTGTGAAAACTGAATATCTTGCCCGTTTGATTCTGCCGCTACCGTTAACAAGGCAAGAAATAAAGGGAGTAGTTTGAAGTAGTTTGAAATTTTCGCTTTCATCAAGACAAAGGATTTATGATTTACCTAATTAATCAATCCTCAAAATTACATAAAATATCTCATAGTTTATATTTTATTGTAGTTAAATAAATAATGAAATATTTTTCAGTAAATGTTTGTACTTACAAAAAAAAACGCTATCTTTGCATTCCCGTTTTAAGAGTAGGTTTTAGAAATGCGGATGTGGCGAAATTGGTAGACGCACTAGACTTAGGATCTAGCGCCGCGAGGCATGGGGGTTCGAGTCCCTCCATCCGCACAGAAAAGTAAATAAGTTAAAAAAAGTTAATAATCGTATAAATTATTAACTTTTTTTTGTTTTACTAAAAAACGAAAACTAATTAAATACAATAAACGATGGAAATTGTACTAGAAAAGAGAAGTAATACCGATGCCAAATTAAAAGTGAACCTTATTGAAGCAGATTATCAGCCCAAAATAAAGGCAAAATTAAAAGAATATGGTAAAAAAGTAACGCTCAAAGGTTTCCGTGCAGGGAAAGTACCAGCTTCGGTAATCGATAAAATGTATGGCAAAAGTGTTCTTGTAGATGAAATAAATACACTTCTTTATGAGTCTGTAAATGCTTATATAAAAGAAAATAAACTTGCTATAGTAGGCGACCCAATGCCAGATGCTGAAAAAACGAATAGTATTAATTGGGATACTCAGAAAGAATTTGAATTTTCATACGATTTAGGCTTGGTTCCAGAATTTAGTTACG
>JAYSUZ010000030.1:0-11063 GCA_043718845.1 Cytophagales bacterium | reverse complement strand
AGGCTATAGAGTAAAAGCTACCAGCAATTTATATTTTGACTTAGAGGTATTCAACCAAACTACTCAAGGATTCTCTTATATCGTAGGTCAACCTATTCAATTTACGCCCTCTGGAGGTGTTATTGTAAAACAATCTGTAGAAAATATAAGAATGAAAGCAATTCAAACAGGGGCAACTCTTTCTGCAAATTTAGTACTTAAGAAATTTCAGATTAAACCGTTTGTAACTTTCCAACAAACTAACTTGAAAAATGAACCTCTTTACAGAGATTCGTATACTGCAGATTCGGTAAACAACATTACGGTTGTTAGAGATAGAAAAGATTCTGGTACGCCAAGTGTTTATGGAGGTGCGTATATAAATTTCCAAGCTACGTCTAAATTCAATATAAACTTGAATGGCTATGCGATGAGCAACTACACTTATTTAAATATCGTCAACAGCTTCCTCCCTGATAGAGGCAAAGTGGAAGTGTTTGGAAAAGTCATTTTAAATGCAAAAATTTCGTATAAAGTATTTAATAAGCTTGACTTATTTGTAAACGTAAGAAATTTAACGAATAGTAAAAGTTCTGAATTTGCCTATACAGACATTACTAAAGCAATGTTCTTGGTTGGTGGTAATTTTGAATTTTAGTAACAGAGAATACTAGTGCCAGCGCCTATTGATTGGGCGCTGGTTCTTTTTTAAAATTAAGCAAATGAGTTATGAAAGTTAGATTTGGAATTAGACAAAAGGTGTATTTGGGATTTTCAATCCTGATCTTGTTGTTTGCGGCAAATGCTGTAGTAAGTCTTATCACCTTGGATAAGAACCGGAAGTTAATTGCCGAAATATCTCAAGTAGTAGACCCTTCGCTAGAAGCCTTGGATCAACTCACTTTGATGGTCAACAAATCTAAAATGCTGTCTACCAATTGGGTCTTCATGAAGACCAATGAGGACGATAAAAAAGCCTTAAAAAAATTAATAACAGTAGAAAATCCAATTTTAAAAAATACAATTCATAAGCTAAAAAAACAATGGAAAGATACCCTTGTTTCAAAAGAAATGGACGCCGTGCTGGTGGATTTTGATAAACTTATAGGAATAGAACAAGAGGCTATCGACTTGCTGCCCGACTTCGAGTCGTATGAAGATGTGAGTATTCTTTTTTTAGCACAAGATGCTATTGAGTCACAGGTATTGCCGATGTCGGCTAAGCTGATGGAACGTTTAGGGAAGGTTTCGGAGCTTAAGAAGAAGGAAAAGGTAGTATATGAAAGAAACCTAATCACGTCTTCGGACAATCTGAAATTTAGTGTGATGGGCCTAGGAGTATTGGTGGTATGTATAGGGATTTTTTCGGCTATATTTATGGCCAATACCATTACAGGTCCCGTAAACAAAATACGCGATGTAATGATTAAGTTGGGAGAAGGAGAACTTCCTAAAATAGAAATTAATAAATCGGACGATGAAATAGGGGAGATGCAAAGTGCTATTAGTAATGTGATAGCAGGGCTCGCCCAAACTACCGAATTTGCCAATAAGATAGGCCAAAAAGAATTAGATGCGGAATATAAACCGCTTAGCGATAAAGATGTTTTGGGGTTATCTCTTATTCACATGAGAGACAGTTTGAAAGAATCAGACAAAGTGGAAAGAGAGCGTTCATGGGTGATGGATGCCTCTTCGGATGTAAATGATATTTTGCGTAAGTATGATAATATTGATTTGCTTAGTGAGGAGGTTTTGCGTTACATGATTTCGAGAATTAAAGCTATACAAGGTGCTTTTTATATTGTGACGGAGCGAGACGAAACAAACTATAGAAACACTATTTTGGAAATGAAATCTAGTTTTGCCTACAATAGAAAAAAATATATAAATGCGAAGTTTAGAATGGCAGAAGGACTTATAGGGCAGTCTGCTATCGAACAAAGCACCATTTTACGTACCGAAATACCTCGGGATTTTGTAACGATAACCTCTGGATTGCTGGGCGATAAACGTCCGACGTGTATACTTGTAGTGCCTTTTGTGATAGACGATGTGGTATACGGAGCCGTAGAATTGGCAGGGTTTCATAAGTTTGATGAACATGAAATTCGATTTATCGAAGAAGTTGGTCCTAGTATAGCCCGTACTATTTATAATATCCAATCGAACCAAGAAACGAGATTATTATTAGAAAAATCTCAGATAATGGGGCAAGAACTTCAGGAGAAGCAAGAAGAACTTTTGCAAAATGCAGAAGAGATGAAAGTGACTCAAGAAGAATTAGAAAAATCGAATATGATGCTTGGTGAGCAAGTGGAAGAGGTGAATCTTGCTCAAGATAGAATGGAACAATTGCTATATAACGCCTCTGAGGTGATTACGATATACGAAGCGGATGGAACGATACGTTATATAAGCCCTTCTGTAAAAAATATATTAGGCTACGAACCATCAGAGCTAATTGGTCTTAAAGGAAGAACGTTTGTAAACGAGGAGGATATTCATAAGTCTCGAGAGATGTTTAAGAGTATTATTGAAAACTCTAAAGTATCTCAGACCATACAATACCGTTTCCAAAAGAAAAATAACGAATGGATATGGTTGGAAGCTACAGGCAAGAATCTACTTGAAGATGCGTCGATAAAAGGGATTGTGATTAATGCTCGTGATATTACGGTCAAAATGAGGGCAGAACAAGAAGAACGGATGAGAAGGAATATGCAAGCCCTCTCCGAAAACAGCCCTGATCTTATAACACGTATAAGCGTAGCGGGTAAAATAGCCTATACCAATCCAACCATAGAACTGTATACAGCATCTAAGCCAGAGGAATTTACAGGAAAAATATTGGATGAGATAACGATAGGGGAAGAGGTAGTGAAATCTTGGAAAATGCTTCTTAAGGAAGTTATTCTAAAAAATGAAAACTTATCCGAAGAGGTGACGTTTAAGACCCCAACGGGAGATAGAGTAATGCAGGTGAACGCGATTCCTGAATACAACGACAACGTATTGGAGTCCGTTTTGATGGTGGCACACGATATCACAGAACGAAAAGAGGCCGAACTGTTGATTCAAGATAAGAATAAGAAAATTAACGAGAGTATAAATTATTCTAAACGTATACAAAATGCAGTAATACCCGACAATAAGGCTATTACTAACATTTTTAAAGATTCTTTTATTTTCTATAAACCAAAAGATGTAGTAAGTGGCGATTTTCCTTGGATGATGGAAAAAGGCGATGAAATCTACGTAGCAGCAGTTGATTGCACAGGTCATGGAGTGCCTGGAGCGATGCTCTCATTGGTTGGCAATTTTCTATTGAACGATATTATCCGCAATGGCAATTCACTAAGCCCTGCTGTAATTCTTGATAAATTTGACGAAATGGTCAATACGACGCTGGCTACAGAGAAAAACGATTCTCAAATAAAAGATGGAATGGACATTGCACTTTGCAAAGTAAACATTAAAACAAGAAAATTAGAGTATGCTGGAGCACATAGACCACTTTATCATATAGCAAAAGGGGTGATAACGGAGTTTAAAGGCGATAAATGGGCTATAGGAGGAGGGATTTATAAAAATCAGACTAAATTTACCAACTATGAAGTGAATCTAAAGAAGGACGATGCCGTATACTTCTTCTCCGATGGATTGCCAGACCAGTTTGGAGGGCCAAACAATAGAAAATTTGGAACTCAACGAATAAAAGAAGTACTTTTGAGTAAGGATCAAAATATGGAATTGACCCACAATGGAATGAAAGACGCATTTAGTGATTGGATGGGAACTGAAAAACAAACGGACGATGTGTTATTGATCGGAATAAAATTCTAAATTTAGAAATAAATTAATTTAAGAAGATGGCTTTATTTACTTATTTATTTAAACAAAAACCTATGAAGTATATTTATGAGATTCAGAAAATAATGTCTTCCAAAAACTTGATGTTAGTTTATGAAGGAGAATTCACACAAGAGATTACAAAGTCGGTCTTGTCGATGGCGGAACGAAACCTTGAGTCAAGCGGAGAAGAATCGGGAATAAAGCGAAAAGTATTTAATGTAATGGTTGAATGTTTGCAAAATATTTGCAAACATGCGGACACATTTGAAGCAAGTCAGGAAGAAAAGGGCGCCGTTTTTATGATTGGAAGAGAAGACGCAAGTTATGTGATCACCTCTGGCAATTTTATAATGAACGATCAAATTAATGGTCTAAAATCAAAGTTGGAACATATCAATACGCTTGATAAAGAAGGGTTGAAAGGCTATTACAAAGAGCTGTTAAAGAGTAGTGAGATATCCGATAAAGGTGGTGCAGGCTTAGGCTTTGTAGATATCGCTCGAAAGTCTGGTCAGAAGCTTGACTTTGATTTTGAAAAAGTGAACGAAGAATACTCTTTTTTCTCTTTTAAAACAAAAATTAGTAAAGAAGTAGAATAATTTTAAAATAGTAATAGTATGCAAATTATACAATTAGAAGGTGCTGAAGACACCCCAAAAGTTTTGTTGGATAAAGCAAACGGTATCCTAGAAATTTCAGGAAGATCTCTTCCTGAAGACGCTGCCGATTTTTATCAGCCTATATTGAATTGGCTTACAGAATACGCTGGACAAGCGAACCCATCTACTGAGTTTGTAGTTAAATTAGAATATTTCAATACAGCATCGTCAAAACTAATTTTAGATGTATTGTCTAAATTAGAAGATATCAGCAATGCTAAGGTGATATGGTACCACTACGAAGACGATGAAGATATGCAGGAAGCAGGTGTAGAGTTTTCTGAGTTGGTAGAAGTGCCATTTGAATATAAAACGTATTAGTTTTTTATAAAAAAAATTAATGAGTGAGGAAATACTAAAATCACTTGCGCAGTTATACGCAATTATTACAAAGCAAGATGGAGGCGTTACGGAAAGTGAAAGAACCTTCGTGGTTACTTCCTTTAAGAAACGACTAAATCTTGCTACTGCAGAAAAATACATTAACCTCTATGAAGAATTTCTGAGAGATGGTGAAAGTAAAGATGATGGCAAAGAAGAAGGTAAAAAAAGACTCACTTCTGTAAAGGATTCGGTAAAAACACTTGGGATCTGTAGAAAGATCAATAAAACGCTTACTCAGAAGCAGAAGATTGTAGTACTCGTTGAGCTTTTGGAAATTTTAAAAGCTGAAAAAGGGAAAGATACTGCACAGAAACAAGAAATTGTAGATACGGTTTCGATTGCCTTTAATATAGAAAAAGAGGAGTATAAAACACTACAAACTTTTGTACTACAGGATGATATTCAACTTTTTGGAGATGAAAACATCTTAGTAATCAATAATAGGGACTCAGCCACGATTCCTGGAAATTCAAAACACATTCACTCTGATCTTACAGAAGGCAATATCTTTTTTGTAAGGGTGAAAAGTGTAGATATGATATTCTTGAAATATACAGGTAAGGATGAACTTACTATGAATAGCCTGAATATTGGAGCGGACGATGTAACCTTGTTTTCTCAAGGAAGTACCGCAAAGTCAAAACTGGGAGGTGTATTCTATTATAGCGATATACTCTCCAATTTTATTAGCGAATCGGCATCCGTAAAATTATCGTTTCAGGTAACAAATCTCGAATATCGATTTGTCAACCATAAAATAGGGCTTAGAGATATTAATATTTCAGAAGGCTCGGGCAAGCTCATTGGTATAATGGGAGGGAGCGGTGCCGGAAAAACAACCTTGATGAATGTCTTGGCAGGTTTAGAAACGCCTTACAAAGGGGATGTTCTGATAAATGGGTTTAACATTCATAAAGAGAAAGAAAAAGTAAGAGGCGTAATTGGTTATATCCCTCAAGACGATTTATTGATTGAAGAACTTACTGTTTTTGAAAATTTATTTTACAGTACCAAACTTTGTTTTAAAAATAAAACGGACGAAGAAATTGCGGGACTCGTAAATGTAGTATTGAATAATTTGGGGCTGGTTCAAAGTAAAGATTTACGCGTAGGAAATGCGTTAAACAAATCGATAAGTGGAGGGCAGCGTAAACGATTAAATATAGCCTTAGAATTAATACGAGAGCCTTCGGTTCTTTTTGTAGACGAGCCTACTTCAGGGCTATCGTCAAGAGATTCGGAAAACGTAATGGATTTACTGAAAGAGCTTACCTTAAAAGGGACGCTTATTTTTGTCGTTATCCATCAGCCGTCGTCGGATATTTATAAGATGTTCGATAAAATGTTTATCCTCGATGTGGGAGGGTTTCCTATTTATTCGGGCAATCCAGTAGAAGCTATAACGTACTTCAAAAAAGTATCCCAGCAAGCAGACAGCGATAAAGGGCAATGCACCTCCTGCGGGAATGTAAACCCCGAACAAATATTTAATATAATAGAAGAAAAGGTAGTAGACGAATACGGAAATTTTACAGGAAATAGAAGATTCACCCCTAAACAGTGGAACGATTCGTTTGTAGATAAATTTGGACTCAAAAGGGTAGAAGAGGTTAAGGACGGTGCATTTAGTATGCTTCAAATCCCTAATAAAATAAAACAATTTTGGGTATTTACAGTAAGAGACTTCAAATCAAAATTATACAATAAGCAGTACATGCTTATTAATCTTATTGAAGCGCCGTTGTTGGCGTTTATACTTTCCTTTATTTTACGGTATAACAACGATGCGGCTGGTACAGGATACCTGTTTCGGTACAATGAAAATATACCCGCCTATATATTAATGAGTATTGTAATTGCGATATTTATTGGCCTCAGTATAAGCGCAGAAGAGATAATCAAAGATAAAAAAATACTCAAACGAGAAACGTTTCTAAACTTAAGTAGGAATAGTTATTTGATGTCAAAAGTATTTATACTTTTTATGTTCTCCGCTATTCAGACCTTGACGTTTGTACTTGTAGGTAATTACATCTTAGAGATACAAGGGATGTATTTAGAATATTGGCTGGTACTGTTTTCGGTAGCATGTATTGCAAATTTAACAGGACTTATTATCTCTTCGGCATTTGATACCGCTATCACGGTTTATATATTGGTCCCACTTTTGCTGATTCCTCAGATGATTTTGAGCGGTTCGATTTTTAGTTTTGATAAAATAAACGACAGTCTAAGAAGTAAAGATAAAGTACCCGTAGTAGCAGACTTAATGGTATCTCGATGGGCGTACGAGGCTATTGCAGTGAAGCAATATATGGACAATGGGTATGAAAAATTCTTTTTTAAAGTAGAACAGAAAGAGAATGTTGCAAACTTTAATATTGTCTATTTACTTCCTGAGCTAACGGAGCGATTGGATTTCGTTTCGGAAAATAGCAATTCTAAAAATGATTCTATATTAAAAATTTGTATTGCTAATTTGAACCTTATCAATAAGGAACTCCATAAGAAAAGTGCTTTATTGGCAGGGTTTACGGAGCGCGATTTCAATTTACTCTCTATTGAAAAATTCGATAAAGCGGCGCATGAGAAAACCCAGAAATACGTAAACGATTTATCCGTTTTTTATACCAAGATATTCAATGAATCGAGTAAAGAGAAGGAAAACTACCTTTTCGCATTAAGTAGGATTAACGGAGGTACAAATGTAAACAAGTTGAAAGATCAATATTTCAACGAAAGCTTGTCGGATTTGGTAAGAAATGCTACCGCTAAAAAAAGAATTATAGAAGCCGACGGTTATTTGGCTCCCAAAACGGATTATATATTTTTTCGTCCTGTAGAGCAGACATCAGCGTTAGATTTTCGAGCGCATTTCTTTGCTCCCGAAAAACATATTGCAGGGAATTATTATAACACCTTCAATTTTAATATTGTTGTGATCTGGTTGGCAGGATTTATTCTATATATAGTGTTGTATTTTGACCTATTGAGAATATTTTTGACTACTTTTGGAAAAATAACGTTGCGCAAAACGTAACATTTATTATGCGCTTAACGTAAATGTATATCTGTACTATTTATTATTAATGTTGTATTAGAATTTATCAAGCTATTTTATGAAAAAGCTATTATTGTACTCTGTATCTATCGCTGTGCTTTGCTCTTCTTGTGATTCATCTCAGAATGCTAATCTGTCGGACGAGGCGAAAATGCAACAACTATTAGATTCGGCAAATGCCGCTCCACAAGACAACCGAATTCCTGAAGAAGCTGTAGGGGAGATACTTAAGCAAATTCCTTCTCCTATTGAAACGTCTGTTTTGATTAAAAAATCAGGGGGCACTTACACAAAAGAAATTTTAAACCCATCTGAAAATGCTCAAGGGTATAGCACAAACTATAAAAAGGCATTGAATTTAGGAGTATATGGTGCAGATTTGGGGTATATAAATATTTATGAAAAAAATAAAGAAAGTCTTTATTACCTCAATTCCATAAAATCTATGGCCGACGGGCTTAACATAGGTCAGTTTTTTGATTTCGAAACTATTAAACGTATTGCAAGCAATAATAAGAATGCAGATTCTTTATTGAACATCACTACAGATAATTTCAATAAAATCAACACTTTTTTATATGAGCAAAAAAGATCGGATCAGAGTGTATTAATTTTGACAGGCGGTTGGTTGGAAGGCTTAAACATAATGTGTCAAATAGCCCAAAAAAATAAAAATCCTAAATTATACGAAAGAATTGGCGAGCAAAAGATTGTAATAGATCAATTAGTGTTGGTACTGTCCAATTATGAGTCAGATAACAATATAAAACTTTTGAATAATGATTTGAGACAACTTCAAGAGATCTTTAAAAAAGTGGAAATAACGTACACCTACAAAGAGTCCAAAATGGAAATAGTGGATGGAATCCCTACAATAGTGGATAAAAGTGAGAGTAAAGTTAATATTACTGATGCACAAGTTGTTGAGATAGCAAAATTGACCAGCGCCATAAGAAATAAAATTGTGAGTTAATTTTTTTATCTGTACATTTGTTCAGGTCTGATAGCAATAATAATAATAATAATATGAAAAAAATTGTAATATTCACAGTAGCAGCGTTGCTTATATGCGGACTAGGCATGTCTCAATTTAAAACACCTGATTGCGTAGCCAAGCTGAATGGTTTTACGTTCTTGAAAACGTATAAATTAGACAATCCTCTGAAAGAGGTAGAATATTCTTACGTATTCAGTAAAGACAATAGCTACATGTTAATTATTTGCAACAAGGATGGCTCTCAGAAAAATGCGAGTGTTACGCTTTATGATTCAAATAGAAATATGATTGCAAGTAGTTACGATGAAGCAAATAAGCGCCATTATTATGCTCTAGCATACAACTGTAGATCTACAGGAATCTATTACATGAAATTCAAATTTGACGATCCTTCCACCGAGTGTTCAAGTGTGTTGGCATTTAAACGATAATATTAAAAAATAAAATCATGGCAGGCGTTCTAAAAATGTCCTGCCATTTTTTATAAGATGCAAAACGATCCAGAATTAAACGGAAAATATCTTGGCTCTATCACAAAAGATTTTGTGAAAATCGCCGATAATCTAAAAGAATCTTCCTATCAAATAAGAGTACGGGGTATCTCAAACTATCCTATTTTTCCTATTTCTAAAGTAGCGCTACCCATTGGTCAAGTATTTTTGGGTACTAGTGATATGGAAATAGATTGGAATTATAACATTTCTTTTCTAGATGAGTTTGTACAGCGAGGACTGATAGCTGAAGATAGAGTAGAAGACTTTGAGGGCGCTTACAAAAATCCAGATGAGTTTTGCTGTTTATTTGTTGTGGATGTTGAATTTACGAATTTTGTATTTATTCCTTATCCAGAAGATTAATCGAAGCCTTTATCTTTTTACTACCAAATCATGAACAATATTGCGTTATTTCCTGGCTCGTTTGACCCTTTTACGAAAGGACACATGGATATTGTATTGCGTGGTACCGCATTGTTTGACGAATTGGTAATAGGAGTAGGGATAAATGCGGCAAAGCAACGGTACTTCCCTGTCGATTTTATGATTGCCAAAATAGAGGAAGCTTTTAAAGAATATCCTCAGGTAAAAGTAATAGCGTATGAAGGGTTGACAGCGGTATTTGCTAAAAAGATAAACGCACGTTTTTTGATTCGTGGCTTAAGAAATACGACCGACTTTGAGTATGAAAATACTATTTCGCAGGTAAATAAACAACAATGGAAAGCGCTAGAAACTGTTTTCCTAATTACAGATCCCAATCATGCCTATATAAGTTCTTCTATAGTGCGTGATTTGCACAAACATGGAGCGGATGTAGGAAGTTTTTTACCGTACAGTATTTAGTAGTTCTTGCGCATAAAATTCGCTAAAAACCTCTTCAATAGACAAATAAGAATTTTTCAAAGACCGCTGAATGTCTTCTTTTTTCATCCAACGCACCTCTTCTATAAATTCTTCTATCTGTGGGCGCATATTGCTATCGTCCAAACAGTTCATCAAATACCAATCTGTTTTTTTAAGAATACGCCTATCTTTACGGATGTAAGTGTGCCATGTGGAGCAAAGTTTTTCGCGTACTTCTACTTTGATGTTGCATTCTTCTTCTACTTCACGCTTAGCACCTTTGATGGAATCTTCGTCTTTTTTAAGTTTACCTTTTGGTAAATCCCACTTTTTAAGTCGAAACATCATTAACACTTTATCGCCTTTGCGCACTAAACCGCCAGATGCTTTGATGATTTTAAACTGATCTTTTACAAAATCTTTTACCGTTTCATAGTCGGATACAGCAAACGTAATGGCCTTCATTTTCTTCAATTTTTTAAATTCAAGAATGCGTAGAAGACGTTCTATTTGTAGGGTAGAGGCTTGTTGGATAAAAACATGTCCTACTAATTTCTTAGAAGTAATTTCATCAACGCCCTTTAAAATAGTATCGTATCCAATTACAGGATTACGCTCGTCATAAGTGGTAATTTTAACTAATCTATCGTTGATAAATATTTTCATCTCAATTGTATAATAGGTGCCTTTACAATTTACAAATTCACTAAAATAAATACAAACTAACAAGAAGTAATTATTAACATTAGGCTAAAAAAAATACTATCTTTACATTATGGAAACAAAAA
>JAYSUZ010000290.1:0-3064 GCA_043718845.1 Cytophagales bacterium | reverse complement strand
CCTGATGTAAAAACATACTTATACATCAGTGCGGTGGGGTTATTTGTATCGTTGCTCACTCAATTTATTTTCAACTTCAAATTCAGTTCTCTCCGTTTGACTCAGGTTGCTAGAAATACAGCTACGGAGAAGGCTGATAATAAACTTGATTCGTTAGTGAAAAATAAATATGTTCGTCTCTTGTCGCTCATGTTTATGCTTTCGGTAGTCGCAAATATATTTGTGGATTATTCTTTTTTGCTTTCGTCTTCTTATACGTTCCCTAAAGTAGAAGACCTTACTAATTTTCTCGCTTATTACGGTGGGATATTGACCGTAATAAGTTTGTTGATGCAGATTTTTATTGGCGATACTATAATCGAACAATATGGCGTTAAGGTTTCTTTGCTGGTACTTCCTATTCTTGTAGCATTCTTTACGCTTCTAGCAGGGGTGCTGGGTTTGTTAGAAGATGTAACATCAGGCGCTAATATGATGTTCTTCGTTTTTATTGCCTTAAGTAAATTGTTCTTCTCGGTAGCAAAAGATACCTTCGAAGATCCAATACTAAAAAACTTTTTTATCCCGTTAGATATAAATATTCGACACGATGTGCAAGCCAAAGTAGAAGGTGTATTTCGCCAGTTTTCATGGGCGTTGGCAGGCGTGGCTATTTTTGCCTTTGGGTTGATTAGTTTTATCACCTTAGAACATTATAGTTTTCTACTCGTGTTTATTTGTGTAGCGTATATGTATGCAAGTATTCGACTATTTGGAAGTTACCAATTTACATTACTCGATTCGCTAAACTTACAGAAGTCTAGACTTGCTACTTCCAAAAAAGAATATTCTCCTATTAGTGTTATGAAGAAAGAACTTCATAACAAAGAACCTAAAAAGGTAATCTATACATTGAAATTAATGGAACGCATAGAGCCTGTACTTTTGGAGAATTCTTCGAATGATTTGGTCTACGACCCGTCCGAAGCTATACGGATGTATGCCATTCAGAAGATAGATGATTTTAAGAATTTTCCAGCGGCAAATACCTTGAGGAATATGATAAAGTTGGAAGATTCTGAAGTGGTGAAAAAGCTTGCCAACGAAGCACTAGAAAAATTAAACGATGCCGAATTAATAGCATTATCCAGTAGTAGAATATACAAACTTGCAAAATCTACAGATTCTAAAGAACGATTACTTGCCGCCAAATTAGTATTTAAGACTATCGATGAAACTAATATTCAACTGTTGTTGGACCTTATGCGCGATAGAGATATAAAGGTTAGAGGTGCGGCCATTATAGCTGCGGGCAAAACAGGGAGATCCGAATATTGGCCTTTGATGATCGAAAATCTGGCCTCTCCTTTGTTTGGAAACATAGCAGCGGCTTCTATATTTTCCGTAGGAGAAACGATTCTTAATGCGTTAGAATCTGCATTTTACAAATCAGGTCAGTCTACAGAAGTGATGGTAAAAATCGTACAAATGTATGGTCGATTTGGTGGAACAGAAGTGACCGAATACTTGTGGAATAAGATTGATTTTCCTGATAAAAATGTAACCGCGCAAGTACTGCTATCGCTTAGCGGTTGTGAGTTTCAAGCAGAGGGCTATAAAGCTACAAGGATTCTGCAAGCGATAGAACTAGAAGTAGGAAACTCGGCATGGTGTATTGCAGCATATATTGAACTGGGCGACGATGCTGATGCTCGGCACTTGAAGCGTGCTATTATAGAAGAAATCGAATCGTTGGACAATAAAATATTTATGCTTCTTTCGTTGGTATACGATCCTAACTCTATACAATTAGTAAGACAAAATATAGAAAGTAGAACCTCGGAAGGCGTTGTTTATGCTATCGAATTGCTCAACGTGTTCGTAGCAGATGAATTGAAACCAGTGCTCTTCCCGCTGTTTGATGATATTTCAATTGAAGAAAAAATCGCTAAACTTCAACAGCATTATCTCCGTGAGAAATTTTCTAAAATGGAAATCCTTATCGAAATAATAAACCGTGATTACAACTCTGTAAATCGTTGGACAAAAGCATGCGCTATTTACAGGTATTGTGGCCTGTCAGATGCAAAAGTGACGGATGACTTAGTTGCCAATTTATTTAATCCCGATTCCTTATTGAGAGAAACGGCAGCTTATGCTATTTACAAGTTAGACAAAGAAGCGTATCATCGGTATACTAAAAGACTTGGAGAAAAAAAGAAAGAACTCGATACCATTATACTTGCTCAAGAGAGACGCGGTAATAAAAAACAATTGCAAATAGAAAAAATAGTTGTACTGAAAGAAGTGAAAGCATTCGCCAGTATACCAGGCGTATTTTTATCGGGTATTGCAGACAATATAGAAGAAGAAGTAGTACGAAAAGGAGAATACCTCCTTAGAAAAGGGGCTACGGGGAATATACCGTTGTATGTGGTGGTAGAAGGTACACTAGAGGTTAAAGACGGCGAACAGGTAGTTTCTAGATTAGTAAAAGGAGATTTAGTAGGGGAGGCATTAGTGTTGGAATCGGACGTGAATGTAGACGATGTGGTAGCCTACGACGATGTAGTATTGTACAAAATAGGTAAGGAACATTTCTACGAAATGATGTCTCAGTCACATGAAATGACAGAGGGGATTATAGCAGGATTTGTAGACCATAAACTATTGGTGGAAACGGATAGTTTGGTGGAAGCGTTGGAAGAAATAGATAAAAGATAGTTATAGTAGACTTCTAAAAAAGAAGTCATTTAAGATAAGTTAGTAAGTAATTTTATAGTTATAAAAATGAAATTTGAATACGATATATTAATTAGCTTTTCCAACGCAGACGATAGGCCTATAGATAAATATCAAAAAGGTTGGGTAAGTAGTTTTCAAGATTTTTTAGAAAGAATATTGACACAATTGATGGGCGAAAAACCCACTATATTGTTTTCTGATGCTACTGCCTCTTCGAAAGTATATTCAAAAGCTTTGACGATGGTAACGATTTTATCTCCAAATTATGTAGAGTCCGTACCTCATGTTCGAGAAGCAGAAACATTTTATAGAAATTTAGAAAAAAATAATTCGTTAACAC
>JAYSUZ010000289.1:0-6723 GCA_043718845.1 Cytophagales bacterium | reverse complement strand
CTTGTTCTATACCTCCTACTCCTATAGCCTCTACAGTTACTCAGCCTACTTGTGCAGTACCTACTGGAACAATTTTAATAACGGCACCAACGGGAGGGTACCAGTATTCAGTAGATGGTATTACGTATCAATCCTCTACGAGTTTTTCATTTTTGGCGTCAAATACATCGTATAACGTGACGGCGAGAGACGCCGCCAACAGTACGTGTATATCTGCAAATGCCGTTGTCTCGGTTAACGCAGTGCTACTAGTACCATCAACGCCTGTAGCTTCCACAACAGTGCAGCCAACGTGCGGAATTCCAACGGGTACAATTTTAGTTTCGGCTCCAATAGGTTCTGTTGAATATTCTTCAGACGGATCTTCCTATCAAGTGGGAAACAGTTTTTCTGCTTTAGCGGCCAATACTTCTTATCCTATATCGGCAAGAAATAGTGCAGATCATACGTGTATAACACCAGCACTAAATGTTTCAGTAAATGCAGTGCCGTCTATTCCAGCGGCTCCAACGGCGAGTACTACTGTGCAGCCAACGTTCATAACGCCAACGGGCACTATTGAAGTAACGGCACCAATAGGTTCGTTTGACTATTCATTAGACGGCAATACCTATCAAACAGCCACTAGTTTTACTTCTGTGGCACCAGGAATGACACATTCGCTAACGTCAAGAAGTAGCGTAGACAATACCTGTGTATCCACCAGTACAAGTGTTTTGGTAGACCCCGTTCCTACCCCTACTTCAATGCTAGAAGGTACTACAAGGGAGGAAGAATTCATTGGTATCTTTCCTAATCCAGCAAAAGATGAAGTGTTTATACAATTTGCAGAAAAAATGGAAATGGAGTCAACCGTTACGATTCTCATCTTTAATTGCGAAGGAATTGTTGTTGCTGCTGCTACCTGCCAGAAATTCTCAAACATTTCTAGAATAAATGTTAATAACCTCAGGAAGGGAATATATTGCGTGGCGCTAATCACAGAGCATTCCTATAGTACAGAAAAGCTACTACTGTTGGAGTAGGGAACTTTTAGTAGTAAATAATACTATTCTATTTTGAGACAAAGACTGTATTTTTAATATATATTGCAGTTCCATATATGAGTCGATATTTTTATATTCTATCCCTATTATTGTTATCTTCTGTTCTTAAGGGACAGCACGATAGCTCCTATTATTATTCTTATAAAAGTAAGCTCTCGATGAGGCTTTATTTGTCTAATAAATCAACGTCCTTCAAGGTAAAAAATAGTGACAATAAGAAGAGTTTCGCCTATCGACCGAATACAACGTTAAATCTTGGAATAGGAGCGACGTATAAGTCCTTTACCTTAAACCTCGCTTATGGTTTTAATTTCCTAAATCCAGACATCGGTCAAGGGAAGACAAAATACTTAGACTTGCAATTTCATTACTATGGGAGGAAGGTAGTTGTAGATATTTTCGGACAGTTTTATAAGGGGTATTATTTACTTCCAAAAGGAGCAGGAAGCGTCAATGGCAATTATTATTTAAGACCCGACCTTAGTATCAATGAAGTAGGTATGGCTGTTCAATATATTTTAAATTATAAAAGATTTTCCTATCGATCCTCCTTTTTGCAAACAGAATGGCAGCGAAAATCTGCAGGGTCGCCTCTTATTGGATTAGAGCTATATGCTGGTAGCGCCTATGGCGACAGTACTCTTTTTCCAACACTATTAGACAAGGATAATGCGGAAAAAAAATATACGCACTTAGATTTTTTTGTATTAGGCCCTAACATTGGCTATGCTTATACATTTATTCTCAGAAGACATTTTTTTCTTATGGGAGCGGCCTCTCTGAGTATTAATCTCGGGAATAGTATGTTTGGAAACGCTACTACTACAGAAGAAGTGTTTGGTTTCAGTTCTAATTCATTATTTCGAGCTTCTACAGGATATAATTCAGAGCGCTGGGCGCTCAATTTAGTATATGTGACGAGTAGAGTGCAGCTTAGCGCAGGACCTTCGCAAATTAACGCTCAATTCAATACATCCAACTACCGCATAAACTTTGTTCGAAGAATTGCTCCAGGGCGAAGAATTAAAAAGATCTTCCAATTAATGGATTAATGGTAAACAGTTGCAGGTGATTATTTTTTATCTGTGAATTATATAATTATTTTACTTTTTGGTGTAATACATCCCTTCTCCATCTGTCCTACATTTGTTAAGAAGTAATAGAAAAACAGTTAAACAACAAATTTATGAAAAACAAAATAATAGTATTAGGGTTAGCAATAGTAGCAACGTCTCTTTTTTCTTGTAAAAAGGACTATACCTGTAAGTGTAGTAAGATTTATTCAGGCTCCGCAGGAAGTGTAACCATAAATGATGGCACTTACACCTTTAGAGACAATAAAGTAAGAGCTGCTGATAAATGCAACCAACAAGAAACAACAGGGTCAGACTTGGGTGGTGACTATTCAAGACAGTGCGACATATAAGCACCTGTTAATAAGTTTTTTAGATTGATAGCAATACGGTGTAGATAGAAAATGTCTACACCGTATTATTTTTAGCACTATAATTATTCTAATAGCAAGAAAATCAACGCATATTTGCCTAAACGAATAGGCAGTTATATTCAATAAAACTAATCCTTAACTTTGTTATTAAAGAATAAGATTTAAAAATAAGCAACGATGGACAAATACTCTTATGTAGCCAATGCAGACGTCTCGACAATTGACAGCATGTACCAAAGTTATAAAGAAAAGCCAGATTCGGTTGACGACAGTTGGCAAAAATTCTTTGAAGGGTTTGATTTTTCGCAAGGAGGTGTAGTTTCCAAAACAGAACAAAGCTCAAAGAAGGAAAATATAGCTGGAGGCACCGCTACCATAAATGAAAAAGAAATGCAGGTACGCTTTCTTATTCATGCCTACAGAAGCCGAGCACACTTGCGCTCCAACACTAATCCTGTTCGAAAAAGAAAAGACCGTAAACCAATTTTAGATCTTCAAGATTTCGGTCTTGTGGACGCGGATATGGATACGGTATTTGAAGCAGGAAAGGAAATTGGCATTGGTGCTGCATCTTTAAGAAAAATCATAGAGTCGCTTCGGTATATATACGAAGGCACTATCGGATTTGAATATATGTATATCCGTGATCCAGAACGCTTGACTTGGTTTAGAGATAAAATCGAGAAAGAATCGCTGGCATTCAATCCTTCTACTCAAGAAAAAACGAGGATACTTTCAAAGCTTAACGAAGCTGTAGTTTTTGAAAATTTCCTTCATACAAAATATATTGGTCAGAAACGTTTCTCTTTGGAAGGAGGCGAAACAACTATCCCTGCATTGGACGCCATTATAAACAATGCTGCGCTTATGGGTGTGGAAGAAGTAATGATTGGAATGGCACACCGTGGCAGGCTCAATATATTGGCCAACATCATGGGCAAAACCTATGAACAAATTTTTAACGAATTTGAGGGAACTGCCATACCAGATCTAACGATGGGAGACGGAGACGTGAAGTACCACATGGGCTACAACAGCGAACTCACTACCCCAGACAATAAAGTAATAAATCTAAAACTTGCACCAAACCCTTCGCACTTGGAGGCTGTAGCACCTGTAGTAGAAGGATTTATGAGGGCTCAAATAGACAGAGAGTTCAGAGATGTAAAAAAAGTATTGCCTGTTCTTATTCATGGTGATGCGGCTATTGCAGGTCAAGGCATTGTTTACGAAATAGCACAAATGTCTAAATTGGCGGGTTATACTACTGGCGGAACAATTCACTTTGTAATCAACAATCAAATAGGATTTACGACCGACTACGAAGATGCGCGTTCTAGTATCTACTGTACCGATGTGGCCAAAACCGTTGACGCTCCCGTACTCCATGTAAATGGGGACGATCCTGAAGCGGTTGTGTTTTGTGCGCGTTTAGCCGTAGAGTTTCGTCAGAAATTTAGCCGCGACATTTATATCGATATGGTATGTTATAGAAGATACGGACACAATGAAAGTGACGAACCAAAATTTACACAGCCTGCTCTATACAACATCATTGCTCGTCATCCAAATCCACGAGAAATATATTTAAAAAAATTGATTGAGAAGGGTGCGGTAGACGAGGCGTTAGCGAAAAAGATGGATAAGGATTTTCGTGACTTGCTTCAGAATAGATTAAGCCAAGTGAAAGAGAAGCCGCTTCCTTATTCTTTCCAAAAAATGGAAAAAGAATGGCTGGAACTAAGACGGTCAACTCCTGAAGATTTTGAAAAGTCGCCTGAAACGGGCATCAGTCAAGATACTATTGATAAAGTAGCCAATGCACTTATTAAGATTCCAGAAGGATTTAAGCCTATCAAACAAATTGACAATTTATTAAAAGATAGACAAAAACAATTTTTTGAAACAAAAACGATAAACTGGGCAAATGCCGAATTATTGGCTTACGGCTCTTTGTTGCAAGACAGAAAAATTGTTCGGTTATCTGGTCAGGATGTTCAACGTGGCACGTTTTCTCACCGTCATGCGGTGCTGAAAGATGCGGAAACAAATGAGGCTTATAACAGTCTGAACTTCATTAGCGACAATCAAAAAAGCTTCCGAGTATTCAATTCTTTCCTTTCGGAATACGGTGTACTCGGATTTGAATTTGGCTATGCAATGGCCAATCCGCACGCTTTGGTAATTTGGGAAGCACAGTTTGGCGATTTTGCCAACGGTGCTCAAGTGATGATTGATCAGTTTATTGTCAGCACGGAAACAAAATGGCGCAAGCAAAATGGTCTTGTAATGCTACTCCCTCATGGTTATGAAGGGCAAGGGCCAGAACATTCTTCCGCAAGGTTGGAGCGCTTCTTAGAGCTAAGTGCAGATTTTAATATTGTAGTATCAAATATTACAACACCTTCCAATTTCTTCCATGCGCTTAGAAGACAAATGACATGGGAATTTAGGAAGCCATTAATTGTAATGTCTCCCAAATCGTTGCTCCGTAATCCATTGGTGCAGTCTCCATTGTCAGAGTTTACAAAGGGCTGTTTCCAAGAAATAATAGACGATACCTATGTAACGCCAAAAGATGCAAAATTACTGCTTCTTTGTACTGGAAAAATATACTATGACTTGCTGGACGAACAACAAAAATCAGGACGTAAAGATGTGGCTATTGTAAGAATGGAGCAATTGTATCCATTCCCAGAGAAACAATTGAACGCAATATTTAAAAAGTATAAAGGCGCTACCATTCGCTGGGTGCAAGAAGAACCCGTAAATATGGGTGCGTGGGGATTTATCTTAAAACGTTTGTATTTTACAGGTATACAAATGCAAGTAATAGCGCGTGATGAAGCAGCGTCTCCAGCGGTTGGGTATTTGAAAGCACACAACGAATCGCAGAAGGAATTGGTAAAACATGCCTTTAAAGAAAAATACGATATCGTATTATGGTAAAACAAGTCTATCGTTTAGTGTATCTATGAAAAGGTTTCATAGGTACACTAAACAGTTACTTTTCACATTAAAATTTTACAACACATGAGCATAAAACAAATGATCGTTCCGACGGTAGGAGAATCTATAAGCGAAGTTACGATAGGGAAATGGAATAAAAATAACGGCGATTATGTAAATGCCGAAGAGGTAATTTGTGAACTCGAATCGGACAAAGCAACGTTTGAGGTAACAGCCGAAACAGCAGGTATTCTTAGTATCAAGGCGAAGGAAGGCGATATCGTTCCGATAGGAGGATTGATTTGTGAAATAGAATCGAAAAGCGGGTCTGCAGAAACAAAAACAGCGGAAGTAAAAAAAGAAACGCCTGTCGAAAATACTACTAAAGAAGCGGCTACAACTAATTACGCAAAAGGAACAGCTTCTCCTGCGGCCAATAAAATTCTTTCCGAAAAAGAACTAAAAACGGAAGAGGTAAACGGTACGGGTAAGGATGGAAGAATTACAAAAGAAGATGCGTTGAATGCGCAGACAACAACGAAACAAGCGGTGTCTAATGTGGCGGCAACTGTTGTTCAAGCACCAGAGGGCGCAAGAAGTCAGCGAAGAGAAAAAATGACTAGTCTGAGAAAGACGGTAGCACGCAGATTGGTAGCGGTGAAAAATGAAACGGCAATGCTTACCACGTTCAATGAGGTAGACATGAAGCCGATTATGGATTTGAGAGCAAAATACAAAGACGCTTTTAAAGAGAAACACCAAGTAGGGCTTGGCTTTATGTCTTTCTTCACGAAAGCTTGTTGTGTAGCACTTAAAGAATTCCCTTCTGTAAATGCGTTCATAGACGGCGAAGAATTGGTATTCAACAGTTATTGCGACATTTCTATTGCAGTGTCTGCACCAAAAGGACTAGTAGTGCCGGTGATTAGAAACGCTGAAACATTAAGCTTTGATCAGGTAGAAAAAGAAGTAGTGCGCCTCGCTCTAAAAGCACGTGACAACAAACTTTCGATAGAAGAAATGCAAGGCGGTACGTTCACCATTACCAATGGTGGAATATTTGGTTCTATGCTTTCTACACCTATTATCAATGCGCCTCAATCGGCAATATTGGGAATGCACAACATCGTAGAGAGAGCCGTAGTACAAGGTGGGCAAGTAGTAGTGCGCCCTATTATGTACGTAGCACTTTCTTATGACCACAGAATAATTGACGGTAGAGAATCGGTTGGATTCTTGGTGCGAGTGAAACAATTACTAGAAGATCCACAACGATTGCTT
>JAYSUZ010000288.1:0-3074 GCA_043718845.1 Cytophagales bacterium | reverse complement strand
ATTTTACACTTTTAAGTAAGGTGTTTTATTTCTAAAGGAGAAAAAAGCACAAAAATGATATATCCTTCTTTTTGCATACCTTTGCATTATGTTATCCGACGATATATTTCTTAGTACGCTCACTCCTGAAGATTACAAACTTGTAATGCGCCTTCGCCGCCAAGTGGGTGATTTGATGCTCGAATACCAACTCTTGTCAGAAGGCGATAAAGTAATGGTATGTGTTTCTGGAGGAAAAGACAGTTATACAATGCTTGATATGATGCTTTATGTGCAAAAAAAAGCGCCGTTCCATTTTGACATTATCGCTGTAAATTTAGACCAAAAGCAACCTGGTTATCCAGAAGAAATACTCCCTGCTTACCTGTCTGCGCTTGGTGTGGACTATAAAATAATAGAAAAGGATACCTATAGTATTGTAAAAGATCGTATACCTGAAGGTAAAACCATGTGTAGCCTTTGTTCTCGTATGCGAAGAGGAACCCTGTATGGCGTTGCTACTGAATTAGGTAGTACAAAACTAGCACTCGGCCATCATAAAGATGATATTTTAGAAACTTTTTTCTTAAACATGCTTTTTTCGGGAAAACTAGAGGCTATGCCTCCCAAATTTAAAACTGACAATGGAGAACATATTGTAATACGTCCTTTGGCTTTTTGTAGAGAAAAAGATATTGAACGGTATGCTACATTAAGGCAATTCCCGATTATACCTTGCACGTTATGCGGTTCACAACCAAATATGCAACGAAAGATAATTAAATCAATGCTGCAAGAGTGGGATACTATTCACCCAGACAGGAGTGAGATTATCTTTACTTCGCTACAAAATGTGCACCCTTCTCATCTTATGGATAAAGATCTTTATGATTTCCAAAATCTAACTTCTAAAATTCAGGAATTAAAGTATTAATTACTGAATTTTAGAAATTCTTACACTTCTTACTAAAACAATTAATCCTATCACTACCATGGGAATACTAAGCAGTTGCCCCATGTTTAAGGTCATATCACTTTCAAAACTCACTTGATTTTCTTTTATAAATTCGTAAAAAAATCGAAGGGTAAAAATCCATATCATAAAGATACCAAACAGAAGCCCTTCTGGCGTTTTAGACTTATTTCTACGGTACACTAATATTAGTATAATAAACAGAATCAAACTAGACAAGGACTCATAAAGCTGTGCGGGATGGCGAGGAATACCCCACGCTTTAATCGTTACTTCAGTACCATTCCGATCTTCTCCACCCAATACTACGGCATCTTTTGAAGAAGATAGTAGGATGTGTGTACGGTCCGCATTGTACGCTCCTTGTTCATTTGTATTGTATCGGTATATGGCTTGGCTGATATTATCTTTTGCCATTTCCAAGATATCACCGTTGCCTATACTTTTCACCCTCATTGTAATATCAATACCAGATAGATATTTGCCCTCAACAATACTATCGGTACCATTTTCTTTTATTTTAATAGCTGTAATCTGCTTAAAGGTATTCTTCAAATACGATGTAGTAGGATTTACAAATACTACTGCTTGAGGAGCATTTGTCGGTTTTCCTATAATTTCAGAGTTCATCAGATTCCCAAATCGAATAAAACATGCTGCTAGGGCTACAATTATAGCCATTCTATCAAGTATGTATAAATATCTTTCGGTTGGAAATTTTCTGCAGTACAACCATATCGAAATTAAAATAGCAATAGCAGCACCATGACTGGCCAAGCCCCCTTTCCATATATATAATACAGAAATCGGATCTGCTAGAAATTCTTGCGGTTCATAAAAGAAACAATGTCCTAAGCGAGCGCCTATTACAGTAGCCAAAATCATATAAATAGTAAGCGTTTCCACTAACTTTTCAGACTTCCCCTCTATCTTGTATATTTTTATTATTATTTGCTGCCCAATTAAAAAACCTGAAGCAAATAACAAACCGTACCAAACGGGCGCCAATGGACCAAAGGACATTCCGAAAATCGAAAATTCAGGAGTTGTAAAAAGTTCAGGAGCTATGTCCCAAATAATAAAATTAAGCATTTTCTATAGTACGTTAAATAAGCACAAACTATTTACGCATGCAACCATGCTTTTTTTCCCAATAATGTTTCTTCATCTTCCCTTACATCTGGATCGTCTAAACAACAATCTACAGGACAAACCGCTGCACACTGAGGTTCTTCATGAAATCCCATACATTCTGTACATTTTGTAGGAACTATATAATAAAATTCAGGAGATACTGGCTCTTGAGAAAGTTTAGCATCTACCATAGAACCATCTTCTAACTCTATTTCTTTAAGAGTTGTACCACCCGCGTAGTTCCATTGCGCTCCTCCTTCATAAATTGCCGTATTTGGACATTCGGGTTCGCATGCTCCACAGTTGATACACTCATCGGTAATTATAATTGCCATTATACTATTTTTTTAAAATTAATTATTAGTTACAAAAATAAGTACAAATTGGTTCAATACAAATCAATAAAGTACTATTTTTTAGTTAACGAGGCAAGCCTATCTGAGGAAGACTTTTGCCACCTGGCTTATTCATCATCTTCATCATTTTGCGCATGTCTTCAAATTGTTTCATTAGATTATTTACTTGTTGAATAGAAGTTCCGCTCCCGCTTGAAATCCTTTTCCTTCTACTTCCATTGATAATATCCGGATTCTGGCGTTCGGTAGGCGTCATCGATTTTATGATTGCTTCTATGGGCACAAAAGCATTATCATCGATATCTACATCTTTCATCATTTTATTCATTCCTGGAAGCATTCCTACAATATCCTTAATACTGCCCATTTTTTTGATCTGTTGTAATTGTTGCAAAAAATCTTCAAAATTGAATTGATTTTTGCGAATCTTTAGATTTAACCGTTTAGACTCTTCTTCGTCAAACACTTCTTGTGCTTTTTCAACCAACGACACCACATCGCCCATGCCTAAGATCCTTTGAGCCATCCGTTCAGGATGAAAGACATCGAGGTTTTCCATCTTCTCGCCTGTGCTCAAAAATTTGATTGGCTTTTCTACTACTGATTTAATAGAAATAGCGGCTCCACCTCTA
>JAYSUZ010000287.1:0-6731 GCA_043718845.1 Cytophagales bacterium | reverse complement strand
GTACACGCCAATAGTAAACGATACTATCTTTATTATTGTCTGTATATAAGGTTATATCCGGCCATTTAATGAGCGATCCAGAAGTAATAATTGCACTTTTCTTAAAACTTGAAGTGAAATTGTAATTGGTATCTAGTTCAATATAATATTGTTTTTGTGAGATAAGTAAATTGGTAGACTGTGCTACAAATGTTACAGGCTGACCGTGGACAATACTATATTCTTTAGGGAATAAACACGTAACAGCACTCAACGACATGAAATAATTCAATTCGGCGGTATTGTTATCTTCTTTCATTTCATTAATACTTTTCTTAGAATCCACCTCTATTACAAATTTGGTTAACCCATAATAAGCCGTTTTATTTCCTCTTATTACAAAATAAACAGTATCAATAAATGCCACTGGGTTATACAAAACTTCTGTAAATACCGTTTCAATGCCGTTGACAGTCCTCGATACTTTTACATAAAAAACAGTATCTTTATACGTTCCGAAATTTTTAATTGGAATTCCAATCTTAAAAGAATCTGTTACCGCAGTTACTTTTTTAGTATCAAACGATTGGATAAAACATTTTAATTCAGGTTTATCATTTCTTGCGGGAAAATCATTGTCACCCGAAATTTCATAATCAGGTTTTACAGGAGAGTATATCTTTACTTCTGGATCTCCATGAAGATTCATTTGCATCAGCGTCTGTAAATCTAGGTTGTTGGATGCCGTAATCATATCTTTCATCACTTTACCTATAGATTTATTCCTAAGACTATCGGTGTTAAACATTCCATTATACATTCCTGTGCTATAATTATCTAATGGAGCTGTGTAGCCAATATCTGAAACGCCAAGGACCGCTATGGCGCCTTTATCGGCTGTTTTTAGCCAGTCTTCTGCCAATGATTCTTTTAAATATACTGCAGCAGATTCACACCCATTTATTATTAGTAATGGATATTTACCTTTATTCGTATAGCCAAAGATTGGTTTTGATACATAGCCAATATCCAGTTCCGTTACAAAATAAGCAGAGTGCCCAAAAAACGTAATTACATTAAGTCCTCCATTTACATCTTCGGAAATTTGTGCATTGTCAACCGATCCTGTATTTAAATCTTTTGTATAGGTTTTTATAACTTTCCCCTTAAAGGCAGAATTTTCTACAATCGAGCGGTATCCTTCTACGTATTCATGAAATAAGGTGATTTGAGAAGCATTAGCACCGCCAGAGAGGTGTATAAGTTTCTTTCTCCAAAGCAAATCGGTTGTCAACGCTTCATGTTCTTTTACTTTATTTAAGTAGTTTATAATATCCGTACCTGTTTTCGCAGAAAATCTTCCAACAGCAAAATTGGGAATGTATTTACCCGAACTATTTTTCATGGAATATAAAATATCGGAAGGCGGAGTACCTGCTGGTGGAATAAAGTTCTCAATTAAATCTTCTGCTACAGGATTGTTTATATAGAAGGTGGGATTTTTTCTATAATACACACCTTGTGTGCGATCATAATTCAAATCCAACCCTTTTCCTATTATAAATAAATTCTCTAATTTTTTATTATAAAATGCCTGATAGGAACAAAAATTCATAATCGCTAAAGGCGTGTATTCACCATAGCCAAACTGATTGTATAGTTTCTCTACATCAAGCATCAACGTATTATGGCTTCCTCCTGCCATAGAGGTTCTGTAGTTAGCATATTCGGTAGACTCATTCCATAATTTCTTATGCGTAAGGATCATGAAATCTTGAACGGTATCGTATGGTGTCAAATCTACTTGCTTTATAGACGGAACCGAAAGATAACCATCCGATTGCATAACCATAAATTCAGAAACTCCTACAGGTGAAAAAATCTCCAATGAATTTCCGGTTAACGTTGAATTTAAAATTTGCAAATTATTTTTATCTGTAAGGTCAACTATAATAGGAGTGGTAGAGGATGTCCAGTTTAAAATTGAATACGCTTGAGTTGCTGCGCTAATAGGATAAAATACCTTAGAAGCTAAGCCTCCCATAGCACTATTTTGAGGATATGATACTTTGATATAAGCCATCGATATCCAATTGGGTAAACTATTAGATTGAGGTTCAATAGTTATAGAAAGAGCTGTGGCATTCAGCAAAGAGGAAGCGTAGGATTGTTTGAAATAGCTTTTATTATAATAATTGAAACTTGGAAACGTCTCTACGATATCAGACGACGTTAAATTGCCTATTTTAATAGCTACATTTCTACTCGTGGCGCTATTCCTTCCCACAATCATAATCTCAACAGTGAAAGTCCCACTTGTTGTATTTACGTTGGACAAAGGTATATTTTCTACAAAAGAATTGCCTTGTCTAAATTTTCCACCACACCATGTTTCTCCAAGGTCACCATAGGTTTGTTTGGCTTCATCATATTCCATACCACGAGAGTATTGGGTAGTATATAATTTCAATTCTTGGGCTAAGTGATAAGGCTCTTGAGGAACAACGCTGTTTGTAGGATTTACTGCTATTCGTTTGGTACTTGGTACCGCACTCCACGTAAGAAAGTAAGCCACAGTATCGTTATATAAATTGTAATACGTATGAGGTTGGGAAGAGGTAGGCGTGTACAATTTAGTATCCAGCGTTCCATCGTTTATTTTTCCATAAAATAGGAGCGAGTCCGTTGGATTAAATATTCCGTCAGCCTCTCCTTTAATTAATATCTTTTGCTCAATACCTCTATGCCAAAGTTGGAATTTCCGAGGATCAGTTGCCATATTAACAGCGCCAATTGCATTTTGAAGTTCGTTGTATGAAAGTGCATAAAGACCATTTTCGGCGGTTGATATTTTATAGTATTGTTGGGTAGGAACAATCCATTCATTTCCATATTGTGAAAAACCAACAATGGATATAGATAAAAAAATAGCAACTACTATTATTATTTTTTTAATCATCGTTATTTATTTAAAGCTAGTTTAAGAGAAAAAACATTTGAATAAAGCGCTTCAGCTTGATTTCCGATATCCGTCAATGCATAGTCAATATATATTTTACTAATTCTGATCCCTATTCCGAAATTAGGTTGAAATTTCGTAACCAATCCTTTATCAAAGTCTTTGACTTTTTGAAAATTACCTACTCCAAATCGTAAGAATATAATTTTATTGTAATCTACTTCAAAACCAGCCATCGGATCAATTGAAATTGTCTTTGATTTTATAAGTACATTTCTTTTTCCATCAAATGTGTTTACAAGGTCTATAGCGGCTAAGAACCCTACTTTCTTGTGTAGTTTAAAACTTCTTGCACCACCTAAAATAGCTTTAGGCAAGGTTATTTCAATTGAATTCTGGGGTATTTCATTACCACTCGCTATATATACGTCTTGAACAAGTGCGGTGTTGTGAGACCAAGCATTAAAGGTTGTAGTAACATCTCTTACCATTAAGCCAAGTTTCCATTTTTTATTAACATATTGGGCACCAGCATCCAATCCAAATCCCCAAGCATTTGCAAATTGCCCTACTGTACGATGAATTACTTTTACGTTAGCACCCAAATTAAGTCCTGGAATAAATTTGGTTTGTCGTGCATAAGACATTATAAAAGCGTAATCGGCGGCAGAAAAATACTTAACATTATTATAATTTAAAGCGCCATTTGCATCATATAAATACCGAGTATCGGGGATGTCATCTACCCCAAAACGGATAATAGAGAGCGCAATTACGCTTTGAGAATCCAGATGTGTGGCAAATGCGCCATAATCATATTTAGCAATTCCTGCAAAATATTCGGAATGCATAAGTGCTACCTCGTACTTGCTTTTCATATTTAATAATCCAGCAGGATTCCAATAGGCTGACGTTACATCATTTACAGAAGCCGCTTGTACATTTGACATCCCTAGTGCTCTTGCGCCTACGCCTATATTTAAGAATTCATTGCTGTATTTGGGAGCTGTAGTTTGCCCATACGAAGTAGCGCAACTACCAATAATAAAAATTACAATCCCAAAAAAATATTTCTCCATTTTATGTAGTTTGATTTGAATTTTATCCAAGTTAATTTAATGAGCTATTTGATTTTAAATTCCTCTATCAACTATCTTCTATTAATGCTCAAAATTGAAAAAAAGTAACTTTCTTTTTCAATTTGCATTAATTTAGTTTAAATTTAGAACTTAATATATTAAATAACCTAAAACCTTCAAAAATAGTATAAATAATATGAAAAACATCATTTTTGTTATCTCCATAATGGTTTTGATTTCCTTTTTTTCTTGCGAAAACAACTCTAATCAATCCTCTGCTAACGACACTTTAAGCGTAAGGGATTCCTCTTTTGTGTTACAAAACCTAAGAGATAGTTCTAATAAGGCTTGGTTACTCATGATTACATCCGATGATGAGAAAATTAGCAATATTGCTAGGCTCTTAGAAGAAATATCTTATTGTAAAAAAACAAACCCAATACTTCTTGATTCCTTAAATAGTGTTGTTAAAACTATGAAAGCTAAACGCTATGATCAAGAAACAATGACAAGCTTACAAATAGATCAGTACGATTCCTTTACAGACTCCGTAATTTCGAGGGTGCGATTTTTAGGACGCGTTACAAAAGAT
This sequence comes from Cytophagales bacterium, assembly GCA_043718845.1. GTDB lineage: Bacteria > Bacteroidota > Bacteroidia > Cytophagales > Cytophagaceae > JANYCO01. The sequence continues at coordinate 2,122 of JAYSUZ010000287.1, read as the reverse complement.
TTAAACGAACATCCGTTAGCTGAAACATTATTTCAAGACATTGCTACTGCCGACAATGATGTAGTTCGATATAGAAATCTGTACGATAAATTCGCATTTGCTTATAATGATTATTTAGAACTAAATAAAAATAATCTAGGCAATAAAACTGCAAATTTTAAAAAATTGGGCGTATTTCAATTGCCTTCATAACTATTTTTCAGGAAACCGTCTCTACTTTATTTTCAAGACGGTTTCCTGAAAAATTATTCCGCAACTATTATTTTGATTATTTTGTCGCCTCCAGCTATTTTATCAATTACGTCTAAGCCTTCAATAACTTTACCAAAACAAGTGTGAACACCATCAAGGTGTGACGTTCTATTACGGCTGTGGCAGATAAAAAACTGAGACCCACCCGTATCTTTTCCTGCGTGTGCCATAGAAAGAACTCCTCTGTCATGATATTGATTCTTGCCAGAGGTCTCACATTTGATTTTGTAACCTGGGCCGCCTGTTCCATTGCCCGTAGGGCAACCGCCTTGAATCATAAAATCTGTTATAACACGATGAAATGTTAGTCCATCATAGAACCCTTTTTTTGCCAAACTTACAAAATTGTTAACGGCAATAGGAGCATCTTGATCGTAGAACTCTACGGTCATAGTTCCTTTTTCTGTTTGTATCTCTGCTTTCATTTTTTTTTAGTTAGTGCGCAAATATAAGAAATGATGCTCTAGTATAAAACAAGGCTTGAGGAAGAATTTAGATAAAAATGTCTTTTCAATAGATTTATACTACCTTTATACTCTTATTTGTACTAGTTAAATTTTCATAAAACACTTATGTCAAAAGTAATTTTAGTTTCCGGAGGCTCATCAGGTCTAGGTTTAGCAATTTGTGAGCATCTCTCAAAAAAAGGCTACCGCGTTTATGGTACAAGCAGAAATTCGAATCAATCAAATCTTACGTTCCCGATGTTAGCAATGGATGTTTGTAATCGACTAAGTATTCAAAATGCCGTTTCGACTATCATTGAAAAAGAAGGCCGATTGGATGTTGTAATAAACAATGCTGGATTAGGGATGGCAGCGCCTTTGGAAGAAAGTTCGGATGCTGATATTGAACAATTATTTGCTACAAATATCAGAGGTGTTATAAATGTAATGCAAGTAGCGCTTCCAATAATGAGAAAACAGCACAGTGGCCTTATCATCAACATTACGTCGATAGCCGCAGAGATTGCATTGCCTTATCGAGGACTCTATTGTGCTAGTAAGGCCGCTGTTGAAAAAATAACAGAGGCGATGCGAATGGAAGTTAAAGATTTTGGAATACAAGCGTGTACTTTTCAGGCAGGGGATATAAAAACAAATATTAACTCAAACAGACTAACGGCTAAATTAGCGGATAGTTCCATTTATTCTACTACTTTTAACCGAATTAACAGTGAAATACATAAAGATGTGGATAACGCAGTTTCGCCTTATTTTTACGCTGATAAAATTGAAACTATTATAACCAGTAAAAATGTAAAGAGAACGTATGTTTCTGGGAAATTTATTCAAAAATTTTCTCGATTTTTAAGTCGAATACTGCCTGGGAATCTATTTGAAAAAATCATATTAAACCATTATAACTTATAATGGTTTAATATGATTTTTAGTATTATTCTTTATCGGCGTATTTTGCATTGTAAACAGCAACTGCTTTATTCAAAAGACTTTTGCTTTTAGCATTAAATCCAATGGTTGCAAATTGAAGCATTACACCTGTACTCGTCATCACAATACCCGTTGTTAGGATTCCTGCAGCGTCTGGATTATAATTAAGTCCCGCCCCACTACCTAAACCTACCAATACCGTAATACTTCCTACAATCATTAAAGGAAGACCAGCCGAAAGCGCTATAATTTTACCTAATTTCTTTCTATTATGCGATTTCTTTATTAGACTTCTAATTTCAACATCTTTCGTTTCATTCAAAAGTCCCATTACCCTACTTTGAGATATATAACGCCCGTCTTGACTATAGCTACCATATATATAATCAATCTTAGTAGATGATTTTACGGGTGCAACAGTTGTAGGAGTAGTACTTGTAGGTTGCGGTACGTTTGATTGAGTAGGCGCCGGAATAGAT
>JAYSUZ010000286.1:0-47104 GCA_043718845.1 Cytophagales bacterium | reverse complement strand
TGTTCCATTCTGTAGTTTTTCCTTTTGTACTTACAATTGGTTTGTCTTTTTGAATAAAAATATTTGAGATGTTAATCGCCTCGTTGAGTAAGCCACCTGGGTTGTCGCGTAGGTCGAAGACGATACTTTTTGCACCTTTTGCTTTTAATTCTGTAAGCGCATTTTTTACATCCTTCGAAGCATTGTTGGTGAACTCGGAAAGTTTTATGTAGCCCGTCTTGTCGTTTATCATACCAAAGTAAGGTACATTATCGATTTTTATTTTCTCACGTGTGATGATTACATCAAAGTTGTTTGGTGTGCCAAATCTTTTTATGATTACTTTCACCGTTGTTCCCGCTTGGCCTTTTAGGAGTTTACTGATTTCGGACGTGTTTTTTCCTTTTGTTTCGAAACCGTCCACGGAGATTATTTCATCGCCAATCATGAGGCCGCTTTTGTGTGCAGGAAAACCTTCATAAGGCATAAGTATCATAGCGTTCTCGTTGCGTGTGCCAATCACCGCGCCAATACCGCCATACTGACCTGTCATGTGCGTGCGGTAGTCTTCTATTTCATCCTCGGGTATGTAGTTCGTGTAGGGATCTAGATTTTCAAGCATCGCATCGATACCGTCTTTCATAAATTTATTGGGATTTACTTCGTCTACATAGTAGGTGTTCACTTCTTTAAAAAGTGTAGCGAAAATATCTAGGTTCTTCGCAATTTCGAAATATTTATCAGATTGTTTGAAGGAATAAAGACTCAAACTTGAAATAGCGAGAATAGAACCTAGTAGAAATAATTTATATTTTTTCATGAAAAAGAGTTTTATGCTTTCAATTAAGTAAACGACAAAAAGTGATTAAACTTGTTTGACGCTGTTCTGTAAACGTTCTAAAGTTAAATTTAGTTTTTTTTCTAGTACAATGTATGGAATTTTTTCTTTGGCATTGTAAATAAAGGCCAATAAGAAAGAATTATTGCCTTCGGGTAGAAAGTGCTTGCTTCGATTTAAACGGTAAATTTCTCTCATTTGCCTCTTTATTCTATTCCGATCTACTGCTTTTTTGAAATTCCTTTTGGATACGGAAAATAAAACTTGAGGGAGAAGTCGTTCTGTATCATCCAAGTAATGAATCAAACGGATTGGATTGGCCGAAATTCCCCTGCCTTTAGCAAAGAGCAAGTCGGTCGATTTTTTACTTTTCAATCGTTCTTCTCTGTTGAAGTTCAACTTTTTATCCTCATTTTCGTACAGAATAGTGTTATTCATTTGTAAAATTCATACCTTTATTTACGAATCAATTTATGCATTTATTTTCGATTTAAAATAGTTGTAGAAAAAACTTAGCGATGCGCACACTTTTAATTATTTCAGTTATTCTATTTACACTACCTATAATAAGCCGTGCACAATGTATGATGGTTCCATTGAGCCTGAATAAAAGAGTGGTAAACGCGTCTACAATAGTTTTGGGCAAAGTGAAGCAGCGCACACCCTATTTGTCGGAAGGTAATCGTATTTATACTTCTAATCTATTCGAAATCAGTGCTTATCTGAAAGGCTATTCCAATAGTAAGTTCCTTATAGTAATCTCCGAGGGAGGAGTTTTGGACAATCGGGCAGAGCTGGTGCACCCCGCATTGGAAATGGATACCACGCAGGAAGTACTTTTATTCCTTACCGGAGAAAATACGTTTATCGATAATAAGTATTTCCGTAAACTATACGGTGGTATTCCTCAAATGGAAGCCTATGGCTGTAGTCAAGGGAAGCTTACGTATCAAAAAGGGCTTTATTATGATCTGTTAAGTGAAGCGCCGCAGTCAGAAATTTCAGTCCTAAAAAAAATAAAAAAAATATCTAAAAAATATGCTGTAACGCCTGAAGGTAAGTTGTATACGCCCCGTTCTGCGGGGTACGAAGGGAAGGGGAGGCAGGGTAGTTCAAGAATTGCAGCCATCTCTGGCGTAAGTCCTAATCCAGGTATTGCAGGGACTATAAATGTTGCCGATCAAATTACAATTTCAGGAAGTGGATTTGGAGCTATCCCTGGAACTGTTGAATTTAGTAATGCCGATGATGGAGGCGCTACAATGATTCAATCGCCTATTCCTGCCACAGATATTGTATCTTGGTCGGATGTGCAGATTGTACTAAAAGTGCCCACCCGAGCAGGTACAGGAACGATAAGGGTAAACGGAATTTTTACTATTCCTTTCACCGTAAACTATGCTCATCTTGAAATTAATAATACGTTTAGCGGTTTTGCTTCTGCTACCCGTCAGCGTTTTTATCTTGTGAATAGAGACGGTTCTGGTGGTTATACGTTTAAATACAATACCACTTTCGCCTCCAATCTCCCTGCTGTTGCCGCTTTTGCACGCGCGTTAGGCTCATGGCGGTGCAATACCTTTGTAAATTTCAGTATTAGTCCTGCTGCTACTGCCACGGCTGCGGTAGCCAACGACGGCGTTAATACTGTTTTTTTTGATGCGACACTTTCTGCTGGAGTATTAGGTAGAGCCACATCTCACTATACCGCTGTTTCTACTGGTGGCTGTATGTTGCAGAATACACTATGGAATACGGCTGATATTGATATTCAATTTCAAAATCCTCCATCGGCAGGATTTACTTGGAATTATGGCCCTGCAGCTTCTATTGCCTTCGGTACTACGTATGATTTTGAATCGGTAGCACTGCACGAACTTGGTCACGCTCATGGGCTAGGACATATCATAGCCTCAGGCAAAGTGATGAACTATTCACTCTTCAATGGCGAAGATGCACGGACACTTGATCCTGTTTCTGATATTGCTGGTGGTAATGCTAAAGTGGCATACTCTACCGTAGCGGCCAATTATTGTATTCAATATCCTGCTGGTATTGTTGGCCCTATGGTTGCGTTGAATGGAGCGTCTTGTGCGTTGCCTGTTTCGCTACTCTCTTTTACGGGAAAAAGAATAGAACAAGGCTTTAATTTGGTGCAATGGACTACCGCCGAAGAACATGATAATAAAGGGTTTGAACTCGAAAAAAGCAGCGATGGGATAACGTATACTTCCATTGCTTTTGTCGAAGCACAACAGGGTGTTTATAGTCAACATGCCTATTCTTTCGATGATTATTTTTCAGGCAAAGAACTTGTTTCGTATTACAGGCTTACTCAAGAAGATAATGATGGCTTGCGTACGACACTCCCTAGTATAAGGGTCGATGCAATAGAGGAGGAGACGGTGTTTATATATTTCGAGCCAGGCGATAAAATTATTTATGCAGTATTTAATCCTCCTTTTGAGCGTGATTCGGAGTTGATTTTATACAATATAGCAGGGCAAATAGTTTCTAGAGAAAAAATAGTAAGAGGGAGCACTCATCAAATTTGCCAAGCGCAACTGCTTGCCAGTGGCGTTTATACCTACTCTATTTTGGGCAATCACATTAATTTGAGGGGGAAAATAGCCGTACAGCAAGTGTGGTAAAAAACAAAAGTAGCCTAACAAATTAAATTTGATAGGCTACTCAAAATATAGGAATACCAATTAAGGTTATTTTTTAGCTATAGAATCAGAAACGGTAAGTCTTTTTCTGCCTCTTTTTCTTCTTGCAGTTATTACTCTTCTTCCATTAGCAGTAGACATTCTTTCTCTGAAGCCATGCTTGTTAATTCTCTTTTTGTTGGAAGGTTGAAACGTCCTTTTCATTGCCGTATATCTTTAAATAATTTTTATTAATTCTTACTACCTATTAATAGGGTTGCAAATATAGCAAAGCTTTACTAAAATACCAAAAGTTATCTACAAAATAATATATAAATATTGATTTACAGTTAATTATATTTATAAGTCTTCAAGGGAAGAGTGGCGATGGTTGTATTTTGTGCTGTAGTTGATTGGATATATACAGCGAAAACGTATAGATTTTAAATGTTGTGCTACCTTTGTGGTACTAAATTATGATACACTACCGCATCTCTTATTCAAATCCACTGACGCATCTCGTAGACATTGAAATTTCTATTGAAGGTATAGCCACTCCTTTTATAGAAGTACAACTTCCTGCTTGGCGACCAGGCAGGTACGAATTGCAGAATTATGCTGCCAATATAAAGTGTTTTAAAGCATATGGTGAAAAGAATCGTCCGCTTTCGTTTGTGAAAATAGCTAGAAACAGATGGAATGTAGCTGTCGAGCAATCGGAAAAAATTAAAATTTGTTACCAATATTATGCCTATCAGATGGATGCAGGAGGCTGTTGGTTGGACGACGAACAGCTTTACCTGAATTTTATTTGTTGCCTAATGTATGTGCCCGAAAGGATAAACGACGCGTGTACGGTTCAACTTTCACTTCCGTCCAATTATCAAATTGCTTGTGGGTTGCCGAACGAAAAAAATACATTAACCGCCACTAATTTCCATCATTTGGCCGATAGTCCTGTGATAGCAAGTGCTTCGCTCGCTCATTATTCGTTCGAATGCCGGGACATTCCTTTTCATATTTGGATACAAGGGACTAATGTTTTAAGTATAGAGAAGTTGCTTGTTGATTTTAAAAAATTCACAGAAAATCAACTTGCGATGATGGGCGATTTTCCTGAGAAAGACTACCATTATCTATTTCAGTTTTTGCCTTACAAGCATTATCATGGTGTAGAACATCGAAATTCTACGGTGATTACCCTTGGTCCTGCGGTATCCATTCCAGAAACAGGGTACGACGATTTGATAGGGATTAGTGCGCACGAACTGTTTCATGCATGGAATATTGTAAAAATAAGGCCAAAAGAATTATTGCCGTATGATTTTACCAAAGAAAATTATTTCTCTACAGGTTTTGTCGCCGAAGGATTTACTACTTATTATGGAGATCTTTTTTTAGTGCGTTCGGGGGTGATCTCCATAGCGCAGTATTTTGTAGAATTAACTACCACATTTAAAAGACATTTTGATAATTTTGGAAACTTCAATCTTTCGCTAGTGGAGTCCTCTCAGGAGCTTTGGGTAGACGGTTATGCCGCAGGGATACCAAATAGAAAAGTGTCGATTTATGTAAAAGGTTGCTTAGTAGCGTTGATCTTGGATTTGGAGATAAGACAGGATACGAATAACGAAAAATCATTGGACGATTTGATGCGATTATTGTGGAATGATTTTGGAAAAAAAGAGAAAGGTTATACACTCCAAGATATTATAGCGGTGACAAATAAAATTGCAGGAAAAGATAAGAACTATTTTTTCGAGGAGTGTGTCTTCGGGTACACCGATTTGAAGGTGCGCTTGTGTAGTCTATTAAAAACCATTGGTTGTAGCTTGGAAGAAAAGCCTTCAGAAAATAGTGCGGAAAGGAATTTTGGCTTTCGTATTGCGAATAAGCAAAAAAGAATTTTCATAGAAGCGATTGCACCCGATTCTCCTGCTGAAAACGGATTAAGCAAAGACGATGAAGTGTTGACTATAAATGGGCAGCCGGTTTCAGAAGATACGAAGGAGTGGGGCGGGTCACAAGAATTGTTGATGCTGACCGTGAAACGGTGGGGACGAGTAGTGGCGGTGTCTCTGAATAGTAACGAGCACGGAAATTACTTTTCGGACTATGTACTTGTGAGAAATAGGGAAGCTAGCGAAAAGGAAGGTGTGAATTTTGAAAAATGGATAGGTGATGTAAAGACAAAAGGAAATTCACTACATAGCAAGGGATAAACCTTCGAATTTTAATAAAATTACGTTGATTTTTACAGAAAATTTTAAGTCTACAAGAAAAATTACGCACACTTAAGACTAGTTTTGTTTTATAATCTTCGTTTTTAACCATTTTAAAAGGAATTCCCCTCTATTCCTTTGTCTCCAACTCAATTTTTACTACCTTTGTGCTCTTAAAAAAAATAGAACAAAATGAGCAATACGCCAAGTACCCTGTTTGATAAAGTGTGGGATGCCCACGTAATCCGAAAAATAGAAGACGGACCAGATGTGTTTTTTATTGACAGACATTTTATTCACGAAGTAACTAGCCCCGTGGCTTTTCTAGGCTTAGAAAGCAGAGGCATCAACGTGATGTTTCCTGAAAATACATTTGCTACTGCAGACCACAATACGCCTACCATAAATCAACACCTACCCGTGCAAGATCCACTGTCTGCCAATCAATTGAAGGCTTTGGAAAGCAACTCTGCAAAATACGGTATTTCGCACTGGGGTTTAGGAAATCCTAAAAACGGGATTGTACACGTAGTAGGTCCAGAAAATGGTATTACGCTTCCAGGAATGACGATTGTTTGTGGTGACTCACACACGTCTACACACGGCGCTTTTGGTGCTATAGCCTTTGGTATCGGTACCTCAGAAGTAGAAATGGTTTTGGCTTCTCAGTGCATCATGCAACCAAAACCAATGAAAATGCGCATCAACGTAAACGGCAAACTTGGAAAAGGAGTTACCGCTAAAGATGTGATTTTATATGTAATCTCAAAAATCTCAACAGGCGGCGCTACTGGATATCTAGTAGAATACGCAGGAGATGTATTTGAAAAAATGAGCATGGAAGGTCGTATGACTGTTTGCAATATGAGTATCGAAATGGGTGCTCGTGGTGGCATGATTGCGCCTGACGAAACTACGTTCGCTTATCTAAAAGGACGTGAGAAAACACCAAAAGGAGACGCTTGGGAAAAAGGTCTTGCGTATTGGAAAACACTAAAAACAGATAAAGACGCTACATTCGATTTGGAATATACGTACAACGCTGCCGACATCGAACCAATGATTACCTTCGGCACCAACCCTGGTATGGGAATTGGAATTTCTCAACTGATTCCAAAAGCTTCTGATTTAACAGGCGGCGTAACTACCTACGAAAAATCGCTTAAATACATGGGCTTTTCGGAAGACGATAAAATGGTTGGAAAAAAAGTAGACTACGTATTTATCGGTAGCTGCACCAACGGTCGTATCGAAGACTTTAGAGAATTTGCTTCCATCATAAAAGGCCGTAAAAAAGCCGACCACGTTACGGCATGGATCGTTCCAGGTTCTCACATTGTAGAAGCGCAAATCAAAGAAGAAGGAATTTTAGATATCTTAATAAAAGCGGGTTTTGAATTACGTCAGCCAGGATGCTCGGCATGTTTGGCTATGAACGACGATAAAGTTCCTGCTGGAAAATATGCCGTTAGCACAAGCAATAGAAACTTCGAAGGCCGTCAAGGTCCTGGAAGTCGCACATTACTTGCTAGTCCGTTGATGGCAGCAGCAGCAGCAGTTACAGGCTATGTAACAGACCCAAGAGAGTTGATGTAATATTTCATAACTCTGAAAATTAGTATATTAAAAGACTTTAAACTATTGAATTAATATGGCTTACGATAAATTTACGGTACTTACAAGTTCAGCAGTACCCTTACCAATTGAAAACGTAGACACCGATCAAATTATACCTGCACGTTTTCTAAAAGCTACAAAACGCGAAGGTTTTGGCGATAATTTATTTAGAGATTGGAGGTACAACAACGACAATTCACCCAAAGCGGATTTCGTTTTAAACAACCCAACCTACACAGGAAAAATATTAGTAGGCGGAAAAAACTTCGGTAGCGGAAGTAGCCGTGAGCACGCCGCTTGGGCGGTGTACGATTACGGTTTCAGATGTGTAGTATCTAGTTTCTTTGCAGATATATTCAAAAACAATTCCATTAACATGGGAATTTTACCCGTACAGGTAAGTCCTGAATTCTTGCATAAAATTTTCACTGCCATCGAAAAAGATCCTAAATCAGAATTGACGGTAAGTCTTCCAGAGCAAACGATTACGATTGTTGCTACAGGTGAAAAAGAATCGTTCGAAATCAACGGTTACAAGAAAAACAACCTAACCAACGGCTTTGACGACATTGATTATCTACAATCTATGAAAGCAGAAATACTGGCTTTTGCAGCTGCTAAAGCGGTCTAACGGTTTTGAAAAATACGCCACGTCATATAGAAATAATGGATACGACACTCCGCGATGGTGAACAAACCAGCGGGGTGTCGTTTTCTGCGTTTGAGAAACTTACGATTGCGCAACTTCTATTGACTGAATTGAAAGTAGATAGAATTGAAATTGCCTCGGCCCGTGTATCGGAAGGGGAATTTCAAGCGGTAAAAAAAGTAACCGAATGGGCTAAAGAAAACGGCTATCTTGAAAAAATAGAAGTCCTTACGTTTGTAGACGGCGAAACGTCCATAAACTGGATGTTGGACGCCGGAGCGAAGGTGATGAACTTGCTTACCAAAGGTTCGCTGAATCATCTTACCCATCAACTCAACAAGAAACCCGAAGAACATTTTGAGGATATCGCCAAAGTAATTTCTATTGCCAACAGCAAAGGATTGCAATGCAACGTCTACTTGGAAGATTGGAGCAACGGCATGCGCAACTCGAAAGAATATGTATTGCAGTACCTCGATTTCCTTCAACATCAACCCATCAAAAGGGTATTATTGCCGGATACATTAGGCGTCTTGATTCCTTCGGAAACCTTCGCTTATATTTCCGAACTGGTAAAACGATACCCAACCTTACATTTCGATTTTCATGCGCACAACGATTACGATTTAAGTATCGCCAATGTGATGGAAGCGGTAAAAGCAGGTGCTCATGGACTTCACCTCACCGTAAACGGAATGGGCGAACGCGCAGGAAATGCTCCACTGGCAAGTGCGGTAGCGGTTCTGAAAGATTATATGCCAGAAGTGAAAACTTCTGTGGTGGAAAAAGCCTTATACTCTGTAAGCAAATTAGTAGAAACATTTTCCGGTTTTGGCATCTCTGTAAACAAACCAATTGTAGGTGAAAATGTATTTACCCAAACGGCCGGTATCCACGCTGACGGAGATAAAAAAAATAATTTATACCACAACGAGCTAATGCCCGAACGTTTCGGACGCCAAAGAAAATATGCTTTGGGGAAAACCAGTGGTAAAGCCAATATTGAAAAGAACTTACAGCAACTAGGCATTCAATTGTCGGACGCAGATTTGAAGAAAGTAACCCAACGAATTATCGAATTGGGCGACCGAAAAGAAATGGTTACGCAAGCAGATTTGCCGTATATCATTTCTGATATTTTGGACAGTAACGCTATTAAGGAAAAGGTACAGATTACCAATTATGTACTTACGAGTGCTAAAAATATAAAACCATCCGTTAAGCTATCCATCAGTATTGACGGTGAGTTATTTGAAGAAAGTGCAGAAGGCGATGGACAATACGACGCTTTTGTAAATGCCTTGAAAAGTATTTACAAACGAAAAAAAGCCGAACTTCCTGCTTTGGTAGATTATTTAGTACGTATTCCTCCAGGTGGAAAATCGGATGCGCTCTGCGAAACGATTATTACTTGGGAGTTTCATAATAAAGAATTTAAAACCAGAGGCCTAGACAGCGACCAAACAGTGGCGGCGATAAAGGCTACGGAGAAAATGTTGAATAGCATTTAAATAATGGTTAATTGTTAATTGTTAATGATTTTGCCGTTGTTTGTGTCTTCACAAACAAATCCTCCGTGGTCTGTGGCACACAGACCACATTTCAATAAAGGAGACCAAGTGTTGCATAATAGCAAATGGTCTGTGTGCCACAGACCATGGAAATCGTAAACGAAACATTAACAATTAATAATTAACCATTAACAATTAAAAAAAAACATGGCAAAAAAGAATATTCTAATTGTTCCCGGAGACGGTATAGGGCAGGAAGTTACTGCAGTTGGCAAAAAAGTATTGGACAGCATCGCAAAAAAATTCAACCATGAATTTACGTACGACGAAGCGTTGATTGGTCACGTAGCTATTGAAGCTACTGGAAATCCACTTCCTGACGAGTCGTTGGCAAAAATGAGAAAGTCGGACGCGGTTCTTTTTGGTGCAGTAGGCCATCCAAAATACGATAACGATCCTTCTGCGAAAGTACGTCCAGAACAAGGCTTGTTGAAAATGAGAAAAGAACTTGGCTTATATGCCAACCTTCGTCCCATCAAATTATTTGACGAATTGTTAAGTGCGTCAAGCATCAAACCAGAAATATTGAAAGGTTCGGATATTTTATTTTTCAGAGAACTGACAGGGGATATTTATTTTGGCGAAAAAGGCCGTAAAAACGACGGCGATACAGCTTACGACATTGCAGAATACAGCAGATTCGAAGTAGAACGTATCGGCCGTAAAGCCTTTGAAGCCGCAAGAACACGTCGTAAAAAACTATGTTCGGTAGACAAAGCAAATGTTTTGGAGACAAGCCGTTTGTGGAGAGAGGTAATTCAGAAATTAGCGTTAGAATATCCTGATGTAGAAGTAGAACATCAATTTGTAGATTCTACCGCCATGATGTTGATCAAAGATCCTCGTCGTTTTGACGTAGTAGTTACGGCGAATTTATTTGGCGATATTCTTACCGATGAAGCTTCTCAAATAGCAGGTTCTATGGGCATGTTGGCTTCGGCTTCTATTGGAGACGGAACAGGCGTTTACGAACCTATCCACGGTTCTGCACACGACATTACAGGCAAAGGCGTAGCAAACCCGTTGGCTTCTATTCTTTCTGTAGCCTTGATGCTGGATATTTCTTTTGGAATGAAAGCTGAATCTGATTTGGTAATAAGTGCCGTAGACAAAGTATTGAAAGCTGGTTTCCGTACACGCGATATAGCAGATAGTACTACTCCTGCTGAAAAGCTTTTAGGTACTGACGCGATGGGCGCTGAGGTGTTGAAGTTTTTGTAGGTAGATAAAGTTGCTTGCTGGCGAGACGCCAGCAAGGGCTGAGCGTAACGATAAAATAAGATAGGCGTCAGATAGTATAAAGCTATTTGACGCCTATCTTATTTTTATTAGTTTAAGTTGCCTAATAAGATTTTTTGGTCACTGTCTGCACGTCCAGGTTGCCAATAAGCAGCACCCTTAATTTCAGCAGGAATCTTATAAACCAAATTAGTTTTCTTAGTGGTTAATGGATTGATTTGATCGAGAAGAAGCCCCCAACCTTCAAGCATAACTGTTTCGGATTTATCAAACTCATAGTCTTTGCCGTTATAATTAATCCAAACTGAACCGTCCATAAGCATTCGGCTTTCTTTGTCCGTATTTTTGAACGATGCATTAATGACTAAATACATATTGCCTTGTTCTGGTTTAAGGTCGGCAAATTCATTACCTGTATTTATTCGGTCTTCCAATCTTACCTTATTTACTGTTATGTCAAAATAGTCTGTGTGCAAAACTTCGCCAATTCCTACGCCTTTTGGAGCTGCGTCTTTTTGTTCGGTCTGTTTACTTGATGATGAATTATCAGTTGAAGATGGATTTTCTTTTTTATCTTTACCTATTTGCGCAAGAACTATTAACGTTATTACAACTGTAGTGCCTATTTTCCAGCCTTTAGAAATTGTTGCATTTTTCCATAAAGCATAAAGTCCTACTGGAAAGAATACGATACAGAGAACGATAACCAGCCAAGTCTTGTCGTACCATTTTGTTTGTGTTGTTGAATTGTCCATTATTTAGTGATTGTTATAGGGTTTGAATTATATTTCCAAAAATACGGCTCTTTAAATTTGTTTATCGTATGAATTTTGGATAGCTTATGCATCTTTTAAATAGTTTATTCAATAATTGCATAGTAAGTCACTAATGGAAATAGGAACAAAAATTAAGAAAGTTCGAGAACTTAAAAACTATACTCAGGAGTACATGTCTCAAAGATTAAATGTAAGTCAGTCTACCTATTCTCGTTTTGAAAAAGACGATTCTGATTTAACTATTTCTCAATTGAAAGATATTTCTGAAATTTTCGGAATGAAAGTAGAAGACCTTATCAATTTCGATGAAAAATTTATTTTCAATAACTATGGAACCGCTCACGATAAATCTTTTTCTGTAAACTATCAATCCGTTTCCGATAAAGAAAGAGAATTGTATGATAAAACAATACTATTATTAGAAGACAAGATTAAGATATTAGAAAGTAAATGAAATCGCAAGGTGCTTGAACTCCTTCGCCCTTGCTGGCGTACCGCCAGCAAGTAATACTATACCAAAAAGAAATTCAGAAATTAACTGCTTGCCAGCAAGCAGTAGTATACAACTACGAAATTGATACAATTTATCTGCATGCACTATTTGCTGGCGGGACGCCAGCAAAGGCGAAAATCTACTTCCGCCAAAACAAACATGTGTCCGCACGAGCATCTTGCTGGCGGGGACGCCAGCAAGGGCGAATAAACTTCCATTTTATCTCTTTTTAAAATACTCCGAATAATGTGTCAATATCCCAAAATCATCTATCCCCGTTTGATAAAATTTAGCGGAGGAATAATAATAGTCTTCTGGCTCTTTCGCTAAGTTCCATTTCTCCTGTAAAGGATTTCGATGAATATAATTCAGTTTTTGTATCGCAACCTCGGGAGAAAAAATCTCTACTGGGAGAGGATTCCGTTCCCAAAATTGATATGCCCTATCCGAATCACCCACATAATATTCTTCTACCTTTTTAGGAGTTCTCATCAAACTAGGCGTATTATTATGAATGAATTCGTAAAATTAGGCGTATTATTATGAATATATTCATAAAATTAGGCGTAATATTTTGTTTTATAAATTTGATTAGTATATATTTGGTTGTATAATAATATATTACGACATGATTGAAAGACTATTAGGGGATTCAATAAAGGCTGCGTTGCACAAGGGTAAGATTATTGTCCTCATCGGCCCTCGACAAGTGGGGAAAACCTCTTTACTTAAAAATCTATGCGCTACTTTAGGAGAATCGTTTCTTTGGATGAATGCCGATGAACCAGATATTCGGTTATTACTTGAAAGCCCTACCAGTAGCGAATTGGAAAATATTATTGGCAGCAATAAACTTATTATTATTGACGAAGCGCAACAGATTACAGATATAGGGAAGACGCTTAAGCTTTTTTCAGACGTACTGCCTCATGTACAAGTAATAGCAACAGGGTCTTCAGCCTTTGAATTGCGCAATAAATTAAACGAGCCTCTTACGGGAAGAAAACAAGAATTGCATTTGCTTCCTTTTTCTATTCAAGAACTGGAGAAGCAGTTTGGGAGAATTAATGAGAAAAGGTCGTTGGAACATCGTCTAATTTATGGCATGTATCCTGAAGTAGTAACAAATCCTGGCAACGAAGAAGGAATACTTCGTGAACTTACTAATAGTTATTTATACAAAGATTTGTTGATGGTAGACGGTATCAAAAAGGCGTCTATGGTGGATAAACTATTACAAGCATTGGCTTTGCAGGTAGGGAATGAAGTGAGCTATCATGAACTAGGGCAGATTTTGGGAGGTGTAGACCCTTCTACCGTGGAACGCTATATTGATCTTTTGGAAAAGACCTACGTCGTCTACCGCCTTCATGGGTTTAGTAGAAATTTAAGGAATGAATTAAAAAAAGGTAAGAAAATATATTTTTGGGACAACGGGGTTCGTAATTCTCTAATTAAGAATTTTAATCCATTGGCCTTGCGAAATGATAAAGGTGCTTTATGGGAAAATTTCATTATCTCAGAGCGTATAAAGCATAATGTGTATACGGGTTATTGGTGTAATTATTATTTCTGGCGCACGCATGACGGGGCAGAAGTAGATTTTATAGAAGAAAGAAATGGAATATTAAATGCGTTTGAATTCAAATGGGATAATAGTAAAAAAAATGCAAGGCTCCCTCGTTCCTTCGCCGAAGCTTATCCTGATCATAGCTTTGAGGTAGTGGATAGAAATAATTATGGATCGTTTGTGGGGTAGTAGTTAGAGTAGTTACTATCGCCTTTTACCAAAAAAAGCACCCAATCAATTTTGACTGGGTGCTTTTTTGTTTTTCAAGAAAACGATAAAATTTACTCTTTGATCACAGCGTCTGCGAGTACTACAACTCTGTTGTTTAATACCTCTACAAGACCACCTTCGATCAATATTTTTTCTTCGTCTTTGGCTGTTTTGCGGATTGTAATGTATCCTCTACCTAAATTACTTACCAATGCAGCGTGTTTGTCCAAGAGTTCAAAACCACCTTGAACACCTGGAAGATTTACGGCGTAAACCTCTCCGCTAAATACCTTTACATCTGGTGTTAATATATCTACTATCATAATTTAATTTAAGAAGTTGATGATTTGATGGTATTTTACTTGTACTCCATCAAATCATCAAATTGTTTTTATTTTTTTGCTTCTGCAATCAATTTTGCACCTTTTGCCATAGCATCTTCGATCGTACCAACCAAGTTGAACGCTGCTTCTGGGAGGTTGTCGTGTTTGCCGTCCATTATTTCGTTGAATCCTTTGATTGTGTCTTTGATATTAACCAAAGCGCCTTTCATACCTGTAAATTGTTCTGCAACGTGGAAGGGTTGAGAAAGGAAACGTTGAACACGTCGTGCACGGTGTACGATTTGTTTGTCTTCATCAGATAGCTCGTCCATCCCAAGGATAGCGATAATGTCTTGAAGTTCTTTGTATCGTTGAAGTGTTTCTTTTACGCGTTGAGCAGTATCGTAATGCTCGTCGCCAAGGATATCTCTACTTAAGATTCTTGACGTAGAGTCCAATGGATCTACAGCAGGATAGATACCTAGTTCTGCTATTTTACGGTTCAATACCGTTGTAGCATCTAAGTGAGAGAACGTTGTAGCAGGAGCCGGGTCAGTCAAGTCATCTGCGGGTACGTATACCGCTTGTACAGAAGTGATAGAACCTCGTTTAGTAGAAGTGATACGCTCTTGCATAGCACCCATTTCCGTAGCCAATGTAGGTTGATATCCTACGGCAGAAGGCATACGACCCAAAAGAGCCGATACTTCAGAACCTGCTTGTGTAAAACGGAATATATTGTCAATAAAGAATAGAATATCTTTTCCTTGTCCTGTGCCATCGCCGTCACGGAAGTATTCTGCTACTGTAAGACCAGAAAGAGCCACACGAGCACGTGCGCCAGGAGGTTCGTTCATTTGACCGAACACCAGTGTAGCTTGAGATTTTGCAAGCTCTACTTCGTCCACTTTCGAAAGGTCCCAGTCGCCATTTTCCATAGCGTGTTTGAATGCTTCGCCATATTTGATAACGCCAGACTCAATCATCTCTCTAAGCAAGTCGTTACCTTCACGTGTACGCTCTCCAACACCTGCGAATACAGAAAGACCTTCGTATGCTTTTGCAATGTTGTTAATCAATTCCATGATCAACACTGTTTTACCAACGCCAGCACCACCGAATAAACCGATTTTACCACCTTTTACATAAGGCTCTAAAAGGTCGATAACTTTAATACCCGTAAATAATACTTCAGAAGAAGTAGATAAGTCTTCAAATTTAGGCGCTGGTCTGTGTATAGATAAGCCATTGCTTTTATCAAGAGGCGTGATACCGTCGATAGTGTCACCCACTACGTTAAATAACCTTCCTTTGATTTGCTCGCCGATTGGCATAGATATAGGCGTTCCTAAGTCTATCACTTCCATACCTCTAGAAAGTCCATCGGTAGAGTCCATAGAAATGGTTCTAATTCTTTTTTCTCCAAGATGTTGTTGACATTCAAGGATTACTTTAGTGCCGTCTTCTCTTGTGATTTGGAGTGCATCAAGGATTTTAGGTAGTTTAGAATTTTCGTTTTCAAAACTAACATCTACTACCGGTCCGATTACTTGGGTTATTTTACCAATATTTGCCATTGTATTGTGTTATTGTATAATTTTTGCGACTGCAAAACTAAAGGTTTATTCATTCAATGCAAAGGATGTGTAATTATTTTAATTGAGATAAATTGAAAATTAGTATATATAAGTTAGTTACCTGATTTTCAGTAGCTCTAATTTGGCTATTAAACTGCCTACACAGCACAAAACCTCCTAGAGATAAGTGTCATGACCCAATTTGTATCTTGAATCATCGTGCTTAAGTTCTAGGAGGCTTCCTAATTTGCTGTAATTACTTATTTTTTGTCTACTTCTTCGTAATCTACATCCGTAACAGTGTCTTGGTTGCTAGTATTGTTGTCCGCATTTCCAGTAGCACTGTTCGATCCTGAAGGATTCTGAGTGTCAGCATACATTTCCTGAGAAGCATTTTGCCAAGCAGCGTTTAGTGTAGCTAAACAAGCATCAATAGCAGCGCTATCTTTGTTTGCATGCGCTGTTTTCAATTGCTCAAGAGACGATTCGATCGCTGCTTTTTTATCTGCAGAGATTTTTTCGCCGTACTCTTTCAGTTGTTTTTCAGATTGAAAAATAAGACTGTCTGCTTGATTTGCTTTTTCGATTGCTTCTCTAGCTATTTTATCTGCTTCTTCATTTGCTTTTGCCTCGTTGCGCATTTTCTCAATTTCAGCATCCGTAAGTCCACTAGACGCTTCGATACGAATTTTTTGTTCTTTACCAGTTCCTTTATCTTTCGCAGAAACATTCAAGATGCCATTTGCATCGATATCGAAAATAACTTCAATTTGAGGAACACCACGCATAGAAGGAGGAAGGTCACCTAAAATGAATTTTCCAATCGTTCTGTTGTCTTTAGCCAAAGCACGTTCTCCTTGTAATACATGTATTTCTACAGAAGGCTGGTTGTCTGCCGCAGTAGAGAATACTTCTGATTTTTTAGTAGGAATAGTAGTGTTTGATTCAATAAGTTTAGTGAAAACACTACCCATTGTTTCGATTCCTAACGATAAAGGTGTTACATCCAAAAGAAGCACATCTTTCACGTCGCCAGAAAGTACACCACCTTGAATGGCAGCACCCAATGCTACTACTTCGTCAGGGTTTACACCTTTAGAAGGTTTTTTGCCAAAGAATTTTTCTACTTCTTCTTGTATTCTTGGAATACGAGTAGAACCACCTACTAAAATCACTTCGTTGATTTTGTCTATAGAAAGACCGCTATTTTTAAGCGCTCTTTTGCAAGGCTCTAATGTACGTTGAATAAGGTCGTCGCACAGTTGTTCAAACTTAGCTTTGGTTAATTTTCTTACCAAGTGTTTTGGTATACCGTCTACAGGCATTATGTAAGGAAGGTTAATTTCCGTTTCATTGCTGCTAGAAAGTTCGATTTTAGCTTTTTCAGCTGCTTCTTTTAAACGTTGAAGCGCCATTGGATCTTTTCTTAGGTCAATATTTTCATCGTTGATGAATTCTTGTGCCAACCAGTCAATTAATTTATGGTCAAAATCGTCGCCACCTAAGTGCGTATCACCATCGGTAGATTTTACTTCAAATACACCATCTCCTAATTCAAGGATAGAAACGTCGAATGTTCCTCCTCCAAGGTCAAAAACAGCGATAACAGAATCTTGATTTTTTTTATCTAAACCATACGCCAACGCTGCTGCAGTAGGCTCGTTGATAATACGTTTTACATCTAACCCTGCTATTTGACCTGCTTCTTTCGTAGCTTGTCTTTCAGAGTCGTTGAAGTAAGCAGGAACTGTAATTACAGCTTCCGTAACAGTAGTGCCTAAATAGTCTTCCGCAGTAGTTTTCATTTTCTGAAGAATCATTGACGAAAGTTCCTGAGGCGTGTACAACCTGTCTCCAATACGTACTCGAGGAGTGTCGTTTGGTCCTTGTTCCATTACATACGTAATGTTTTTTAATTCATTTCCTGCTTCAGAGAATTTTTTACCCATGAAACGTTTAATAGACTGAATCGTATTTTTAGGGTTAGTGATCGCTTGTCTTTTAGCTGGATCACCTACCTTACGTTCGCCAGTCCCGTTATCCAAAAACGCTACGATAGAAGGCGTAGTTCTACGTCCTTCGCTATTTGGAATCACAACAGGCTCATTACCTTCCATTACGGCTACACATGAGTTGGTTGTTCCCAAGTCAATACCAATAATTTTTCCCATACCTCTTATTATTTATTTTAATTTGATTTTATTTCTTGAACTTCTATAAACAAGGGTTGTGCCATGTAGCTAAAAGAGGCTTATTTATGACATTATGACAGATGTTGTAAATAAATAAAGCTAATAATAGGGATATTTTAACATAGTCTGTTAATTTTGACTTACTAATTAGAATTACTCTTATGTTAAACATCGTATTATTCGGACCTCCTGGTGCAGGAAAAGGTACTCAAAGTGAGAAATTAATAGCTCAATATAATTTAATGCATCTTTCAACAGGCGACATCTTGCGTGCTGAAAAAAAAGCAGGTAGTCCCTTGGGTAAACAGGCACAGGAATATTCCGATAAAGGATTACTTGTTCCCGATGCTTTAGTGATTGCGTTAATTGAAGATAAAATCAAGCATAATAAACAAGTGAATGGGTTTATTTTTGATGGATTTCCTCGTACTGTAGCGCAAGCGAGTGCGTTGGATACGATGCTAAACGAGTCTTCTATTCCTGTTTCAGGGATGATTGCGTTAGAGGTTAACGAAGACGAGTTGTTTGTCCGCTTATTAAAAAGAGGAGAAACGTCCGATCGCCCAGACGATAAAGATCCAGCAATTATAAGACAAAGGATTAGTGTATACAATTCAGAAACAACTCCTGTTGCGGGCTTTTATTCGGCGCAAAAGAAATATTATGGGGTAGACGGTATGAAATCAATAGACACTGTATTTGAATCTATTTCTGACGTTGTTGAAGCCTTAAAAAAATAGTGGCTTTGCATTTAATTTTTAAGTGCGATAACAAGAAGTGCAGAAGGTTTCTATTTTTAATTTAGAGTTTTATGAAAATTGCGATACACGGTAGACCCATCAACGACGACGTTATTCCATTTATGCAGTCCATGTTTGATCATTTGAAGAAACATAAACTGGAAGTGCAATTGCATAAGTCTTTTAAGTCTATTTTGGAAAAAAAAGAGCTGAAAAATATAGATTATCCTACTTATTCAAGTAAAGACGATTTAGCGGAGGTGGACTTCATGATTAGTGCTGGAGGAGACGGTACATTATTGGAGGCTATAACCATGGTTGGGGATAGAGGGATTCCTATATTAGGTATTAATACAGGGCGATTGGGTTTTTTGGCTACTACTGCAAGAGAAGAAATAGCGGAAGCGATTGATTGCCTTTTGGCAGGTGAATATCGAATAAAAGAACGTACGCTTTTGAAATTAGTAAATGGCGAACATTGGTTTCATGGCATCAACTATGGCTTGAATGAGTTTTCTATTCTAAAACGCGACACTTCGTCTATGATCGTGGTACATACTTATATTAATGGCGAATACCTAAATTCTTATTGGGCAGACGGCCTACTCGTATCTACCCCAACGGGTTCTACGGGGTATTCTTTAAGTTGCGGAGGGCCATTGGTAGAACCAGGGTCTAATAACTTTATAATTGCGCCAGTAAGTCCTCATAATTTGAATGTTCGTCCAATTATTATATCCGATGACAGCGAGGTGTCTTTCGAGGTGGAAAGTAGAAGTAATAATTTCTTAATTTCATTTGATTCAAGGTCTGTTAAAGTTCCCTCAAATAGCAAATTAACTGTTAAAAAAGCGGACTTTAAAATTAAGTTGGTAGAGTTGAAAAAGTACAATTATTACGAAACGCTTCGTAAAAAGCTTAATTGGGGGTTAGACCTTAGAAATTAGTTAGATACGGTTATTTTAATTGTATCTAGTACATTGATTTATGTCTAAAAATACCATATATAGTTTAATAATGAAAAGAATAAATTGCATTTTTTTATTTTTTTAGGGGAATTCTTATACTAAATATTTTGATTTTCGTATTATTAGCCTATATTTGTAGGAGGTCTATTTCTGAATTGTGTTTAAAAGTTTATAAAATATGAACAAGTTATCTAAAATATTAATATTATCTTTTTTGTTCTCACTTGTGTTTTTAGTAGAATCTAACGCACAAGGGTTTCCTAAAAAATATAAATATTGGAGCATTGGAGGGAGTTTAAATACAATGAACTATGTTGGAGAAATGGATCCAGGGCCAAGTTTTTTGAGCCCAGGGATTAAATTCACACGATACAATTTCGGACTTGTTGTTACAAGAAGACTAGGTACAAGAGTTTCGGCAAGAGGTACAGTTTCTTACGGAAGAATAGGTGGAGATGACTTTACAAATAACAGCTATTCTACCAAAGGGGATGAGCATGCCGACATCTTGAGGAAATCAAGAAATTTATCTTTTACCAACAATATATTAGAAGTGAAAGGCGATGTAATTATTGATTTCATCGAGCACAGAGGAAAATACCAAAAAAGACCTGATTTTGTTCCTTATATGTTTGTAGGATTGGCTTATTTTCACCACAATCCAAAAGCAGAGTTTGAAGGAGATAAAGTTAACCTAAGAGATTTACATACAGAAGGTCAGGGTACAGGGGTTGATTATGCTTCTAAGCCCTACAGTTTACATCAGATTGCCTTACCAATAGGGTTAGGGATTCGATATAAATTAAGTCCTCAACTAGATTTGGCATTTGAAATGGGTTGGAGATTTACTACAACAGATTACTTGGATGATGCAGGTGGTAAATATGTAGATCAACAAGCATTATACAACGCTACAGGAAGTTTGACCTCCGCAATGTTGTCAAATAGATCTAGCGAATTGGCGGGAGATGGTAATTTTACTTCTGCTGCTATAATAACGCAAACACCCGTAGTGATCACAGAGGCTGACGGTACGGTTCATAATCTCATGAACCTTGGAGATTCTCAACCAGGAAGTACTACAAGAGGTGATTCTAAAGGCAGAAGAGATGCTTATATTATCACAGGATTCCATTTGACTTATATTATCCCTACAAAGGTTATCTGTCCAAAATTTAGATAATACAATATAATTAGCAAAATAACGTTATATTTGCATACTGTTTCAAGTTAGTATGCATCGTTCTGAATATAAATACTTTGAAAAAACAGGAAAGTTAATTCTTCCTGTTTTTTTGTTTTTAATGCTGGTTGTTTCTTCTGTATCCATTGCTCAAAAGCATGAGTTCGGATTAGGTGTAGGAGGACTAAATTATATTGGTGACGTAAATCCCCGTTACAATTTTTCAAATTACAGACCAGGAGGAATGGCTTTTTATCGTTTTAACGGTAAGAATAGCTTTACAGCATTGCGTTTAGGTTTTTCGATAGGTAAGTTGGCAGGGTCTGAGCATCGCTCCAAGGAAGCAGTTGCTGATGTGAGGGACGCTAGTTTTACAACTACTATCTCAGAGATTTCTTTAATGGGAGAATATAATTTCTTTAATTTTAGGAATAAAAAACAACTGATGAAATTTTCACCTTACCTAACAGGCGGTTTAGCAGTGTTTGCCGGAGGCTTTCCTTCGGTCGTATCTAATGCTGTTTCGGAATCGTCTGCCAATACAGGAATTAATGTTGCTGTTCCATTTGGATTAGGTATGAAATTTATTTTAACGAAAAATCTTAATTTAGGGACAGAATTTATAGCGCACAAAACCTTTACGGATTACCTCGATGGGGTAAGCGATGGCTATATAGGAACGAAGAGTACAGGTAATCCTTTGGATAACGATTGGTATTTTTATACTGGAGTATCCTTGAGTTACACTATTTATAAAGTAAAGTGCCCGCAAGAGTCTTTACAGTAATATTTAGTTTTAATTAAGGATTTCCTTTCGTAGCTTTGCCCCCTTGTAAATTGACCTTAATGAGTTTAATTGAAGAAATAGATAAAAGCAGAATTCCAGCACATATTGCCATTATTATGGATGGCAATGGACGATGGGCTAAGAAAAAAGGTGCATTGAGGATTTTTGGTCATCAAAATGCGGTAAAATCTGTTAGGGATGTTATTGAGGCTGGAGCGGAATTGGGCGTGCGTTATATAACGCTTTATGCATTTTCGACAGAGAATTGGAGTAGACCAAAAGAAGAGGTGAATGCCCTTATGGAATTGCTGGTTTCTAGCCTTCGTTCAGAAGTTAAGGAATTGCATAAGAATAATATAAAGCTTGAAACGATAGGTAATATTTCAGAATTGCCTGTGAAATGTCAACAGCAGTTGCAGGAATCTAAGGATATTACGGCTGATAATACAGGTCTTACGCTTGTTTTAGCCCTCAGTTATAGTGGGCGGTGGGAGATTGTAGAAGCAATAAAAAAAATTTCCCAACAAGTAAAAGAAGGACTGCTTTTACCTGAAGAAATTAACGAGAGAACGGTGGAGTCTAATTTATCTACGAGCACCATACCTGACCCTGAGTTACTTATTAGGACAAGTGGTGAATTTAGAATAAGTAATTTTCTATTATGGCAAATAGCCTATACAGAGTTGTATATTACAGAGGTGCTTTGGCCTGATTTCAGAAAGAAACACTTGTACGAAGCCGTAATTGATTATCAAAAGAGAGAACGACGGTTTGGTAAGACTGGCGAACAAATTAAGGATAGCATAAAATAAATGAAGAGATATTTAAGTATTGTTATAGCGTTATTATTTTCTGCAGTAGCCTTAGGTCAAAAATTTGAGGGAGATTATAAAAGTCCAACGGAATATATTATTGGGGAAATTACCGTAAGTGGTGTTCAGTTTTTAGATCCGAATGCTATTATTGCTATTGCCAATCTGAAATCTGGGGACAAAATAACTGTTCCAGGAGATCAAATAAGTAATGCGATTAAACGGATATGGGACCAAGGGCTTATTGGCGATGTGGAGGTGAATGTGGTTAGAACCGAAGGTAATTTGATCTATTTAGATTTCAAGCTAAAGGAAAGGCCTAGGTTGTCTAAATATGTATTTGGGAAAGGTATAAAAAAGGGCGATCGAGACGACTTGCTTGAGAAAATAGACCATACGCGCGGAACGGTAGTAAACGATGCAATGATTAAAAATGCACAAAAAAAGATTCGAAATTTTTATCTTGATAAAGGGTATTATAATGTAGACGTTACGGTTCAGCCGTTGAAAGATTCGATGCTTGATAACAATGTTTTCCTGAAGGTAAATGTGAAAAAGCACGACAAGGTTATGGTGAGAAGCATCGATTTCCATGGAGTAACTGCTTTTGATGAGGAATTTTTGAAAAAGAAAATGAAAAAAACGAAGGAGCAGAAGTATTATAAATTCTTTATATCCTCAAAATTTATTGAAAAGCTATACGAAGCCGATAAAGAAAAAATTATCGAATATTATAATAATAAAGGTTACAGAGATATGGTAATCGTTAAAGATAGCGTATCGAAAGTCGTAGGAGATAAAGTCAATATTGACATATTTGTGGAAGAAGGTAAGAAGTATTATTTCAGAAACATATATTGGAAAGGTAATTTTATTTATGCTACAAAGCTGCTAGACAGCATACTTGCAATCAAGAAAGGGACCGTTTATAATGCTGATTTGCTGCAGAAAAAACTTAATTACAATCCAACAGGTGTTGATATTAGTTCCATGTATCTGGATAATGGGTATTTATTTTTCAGTGTAGACCCTGTAGAAATAGTTGTAGAAGGTGATTCAATAGATATAGAAATGAGGATTTACGAAGGTAAACTCGCTATAATAGATCAGATTACGATAAGCGGAAATACAAAGACACACGACCATGTTATTCTTCGAGAATTAAGAACTGTGCCTGGAGATAAATTTAGTCGATCAGATTTGATTCGTTCGCAGCGAGAGCTTTCTACTTTGGGGTATTTTGATCCAGAAAAAATTGACATCAACCCTGTGCCCAATCAAGCAAAAGGTACGGTCGATATCCATTATACAGTAGTAGAGAAGCCGAGCGACCAGATACAACTATCCGGAGGCTGGGGTGGCGGTTCAAGGAATGGAGTTAATGGGTTTGGAGGTTTGACAGGGACATTAGGCTTGGTGTTTAATAATTTTTCACTGCGAAATATTACGAAGTTGAAAACGTGGGATCCGCTGCCTTCTGGAGACGGTCAACGACTTAGTATAAATTTCCAATCAAATGGTCAGCGTTTTCAAAATTACTCTACTTCATTTATGGAGCCTTGGTTTAGAGGTAGGAAGCCTATTTCCTTCTCTGTAAGCGCCAATCATTCTAATACAAATTCTTATAATCCTGCCACTGGTAAAAACGATCAACACCTTGATATTACCAGCGCAAGTGTTGGTCTAGGGCGAAGATTGAAAAAGCCGGATGATTATTTTACGTTGAATAATAGTTTAACTTATTCCTTATATCATTATAGGAATTATGGTAATTATAGTAGGATTGGGATTAGTACAGGGTACTCCAATAGTATAGCCCTCACTACTACGTTGTCTAGGAATAATATTGACGAGTTTAATTTTCCTACAAAAGGCTCTAGTTTTGCGCTCACGTTAGCACTTACACCTCCTTATTCTCTCTTTAATAATGTAAATTATTCAGATGTAACGTTGCCGGCTACTACACGTTACAAATTTGTTGAATACCATAAATGGGGCTTTGACAGTGATTGGTACGCTACTTTAATACCAGGGAAAAAGAGGAATTTGGTGTTGCGTGCGAAAGCGAATTTCGGATTTATTGGTGCATATCAAAAAAGTACCGGTATAGGGCCGTTTGAACGATTTGTGATGGGTGGTAATGGAATGTTTGGTGTTTTTGGAGCTATTGGTACCGATTTTGTAGGACTCAGAGGGTATCAGCCCTATTCGTTACCTTCTGGGTTGTTTAACCAAGTAGGGGGGACTGTTTTTGATAAGTTTACGGCAGAAATTAGATATCCAATTGCTACAAGTCAGGCATTGTCACTTTCAATTCTTGGTTTTTTTGAAGCGGGAAATGTTTGGGTTACACCAAAAGAATTTAATCCATTTGATTTGTACAGAGCAGCAGGGGTAGGCGCAAGGATTTTCATGCCGGCTTTTGGGTTGATAGGGCTTGATTATGGATGGCCAATGGATTTAATTCCTAATCAGTCTAATAGTTTAGTAAGAGGAGCCTATAAGCCTGTATTTACATTCACGATAGGGCAGCAGTTGAGGTAATATTATCGAGCACAAGAAAAAAGGCAGTTTCGTCGTTTTACTTTCAAAATTCGAGCAAATGAAAAAAGTAGTGATCTTAGTAATTAGTATCTTTTGTGCTTTTTCAGGAGCTTTTGCTCAGAAATTTGGCTATATCGACTCTGATTATATCATGGGAAAGATGCCTGAGTTTGCAAAGGCGCAACAGGAATTAAATAAATCTTCTGAGAAATGGCAGCGAGAATTGGAGACGATGCGCAAGCAGGTGGATGATTTTAGAAGAAAATTCCAAGCAGAAGAAGTGTTGCTGACGGAAGAAATGAAAAAGGAACGGCAAGATACGCTGAACTCGAAAGATAAAGCAATGCGGGAGTTTCAGAAGAAAATATTTGGCTTTGAAGGGATGTTGTTTCTGAAGAAGCAAGAGTTGGTAAAGCCCGTTCAAGACCAAGTTTTTGAGGCCGTAGAGAAAATGGCTAAAGAAAAACAACTTCAAATTGTATTTGACAAATCGGGTGATTTGGTAATGATTTACACCAATCCAATTCACGATTATTCGGAGTATGTATTAGAGAAATTAGGTCTGGGAGATAAAAACGATAAACCTGATAATGAACGTTATAATAATAAACATTAGGTAAATACCAATAAAGGTATAATATTTGTGAAGTAAGAAAATAAATCAAATTAAAAACGAATGAAAAATAAATTAGTCGTATTACTAGCGTTAGCTTTTACAACAAGTTTCAGTGCTATGGCACAAACAACTGCACCTGCGGCCCTTAAGATTGGGTACACAAACCTTGAACAAATTCTTGGGTTGTTGCCGGATGCGAAAAGAATAGAATCTGAATTGCAAACGTATGAAAAGCAGCTGAAGGCTCAGATGGATTCTAAGATTGCAGAATTTGAAAAAAAATATAAAGAGTACGAAGCAGGAAAAAACCTAATGGCAGAACCTGTTCGATTAGACAAAGAAAAAGAACTTACAGGGCTTCAGTCTTCTATCAGAGAGTTTGAAGAAACAGCACAATCTTCTTTACAGAAAAAACAAGTTGTATTGCTAGAGCCTGTAATAGAAAAGATTCAAGCCGCTATTGAAAGAGTTGCCGCTGCAAATGGGTATTCGTATATCATAAGTACTCATGCGGATTACGCAGGTTCTGCTATTATTTTATATGCAAGAAGCAAGGAAGATAACATTACAAATCTTGTATTGAAAGACCTAGGTGTAACGCCACCCGCTGAAGAAAAGGCTGTAGTGAAGCCTGCTCCAGTTATGAATGGTACTAAATAATTAACCGTTGAGGTGTAAAAAAAGAGTCGTAGCGATGCGGCTCTTTTTTTTGTCTAAATTTTGTATCTTTCACAATCAAAAATAAATAGTACTATGTTTATAAAACCACCATTCCTTAAACGAAAAGATAAAGTAGCCTTAGTGGCCACCGCTAAAAATTTTGATAAAAAAGAATTGTCCAATGCTATAGAAATCCTTAAAAGTTGGGGTTTAGAAGTAGTAGAAGGCGTAAGTCTTTATAGAAAGTACCACCAGTTTGCAGGAGACGATGCCGATAGGGAAGAAGACCTTCAATGGGCGATGGACGACAATTCTATCAAGGCTATATTTTGTGCTCGAGGCGGCTATGGTACGGTTAAAATTATTGACAACATAAGTTTTAAAACAATAGTTAAGCACCCTAAGTGGGTGGTAGGCTTTAGCGATGTTACGGTATTGCACGCACAGTTGCAGAAGCATAAAATTCAAAGTATTCACGGTGTTATGCCTATTTTATTTGGTAAAAAAGGCTATGAATTGTCCGTAGCAAAACTTAAAGATACGCTCTTTGGGAAGGCGATAAAATATGATTTCCCCACGCATAAATTGAATAGAGAAGGGCAGGCAAAAGGGAGTTTGGTAGGAGGGAATTTGTCTATTTTATGTTCGCTACTTGGTACGCCTTCCGAATTGAAAACGAAAGGACGATTGTTGTTGATTGAAGATGTAGGAGAAAATCTTTATCGAATAGATAGGATGATGGTTCAGTTGAAACGGGCAGGAGTTTTAAAGGGGATTTCAGGACTCATGGTTGGGCATTTTACCACTATGGAAGACAATGAAGTGGGTTTTGGAAAAACTGCTTATGAAATTATTTTCGATGCAGTAAAGGAATACGACTATCCTGTTTGTTTTGGATTTCCAGCAGGGCACGAAGCCGATAATCTTCCCGTAGTATTGGGCGCAGCATGTATATTGAATGTTTCCGAAGTGGCCGTAAGGTCAATTATTGCGTAGTATTAATTCTTAAAAACGAGTTTTAAAATAAGTATTCGGTGGTTCGTATAACAATTGATTTTTGTTTAAAGAGTATCCATAAGTTGGGGTTGTATTATGTGCTTGCTGTTTTCTTTTCTTCTACTCTAAATGCTCAGTCGTTTAAGGTTCCTTCGAATTTATATGGCATTAAAAATCCATTAAAAGAGTATGAGAAAAGATGTTCGAAATGTAGAACCTTACTTCAAACTATTCCAGACGATGTGAAATACGGCACCTTTGCACAAGACGGGTATATTTATTTTATCATGACAGATCCTAACTGGTTTCGTAAATTTTTCGAAAAAAATGGCGATGGAATTGCAATCGACATTATTGATAAAAGCTGGTATGTATGTGGTGCGAAAAATAAATTGGTCAATTCATGGGCCTACCACGGCTATCTTATGAAGCCAATGTACCAGAAGGAGATGAACGATAATTTAGTACAACTAGAAAACGGTTCGTTTGTGGTGAAGTATGCTCCTATTCCGGAAGGGTTGAGTGGCGCCGAATTGGAATATAATTTACTGCTTTTAAAAGATAAATACCTTTGTCATTATTCTAATTTTTATGATTTGCGTGGCGAGAAATGGAAGCTGCTGGACATGGACTTGCTTATGGATACCCTTACGGAAAAAAACAGGCGTACCCAATCGATGTTGCTTAGCAAAGAGTGGCGTTTTGAAATACCTTTTGAAAAAAACAAATCGATCTATGCAAAAGGAGATGTAAAGCCAATCTACGATTCACTTTTACACAATGATTTTTATATTAAATCGATTTCTATTAAAGCATATTCTTCGGTGGAAGGAACGTTGGATAACAATGTGAAATTGCAAGAAAAAAGAGCTCAAAGTATTGTAGCAGCCTTGCAGACGTTTCAGATGGATACGATTGTGGCAACGATTAGTGCTTCTGAAAATTGGGTAGAATTTCTTGAAGCCGTTTCGAATACCAACTATGGATATCTTAAAGAGTTGTCTAAAGAAGAAGTGAAAGCTCGGTTGGAGAACAAGAAACTTTCTGCCGAGCTAGAGCCTTACTTGAGCAAACACCGTAAAGCCATCTTGCATATAACATTGGAGAAAAAAGTGAAATATATAGAAGAGGATACGGCCAAACTTCATACGTTATTTAGTGAATCGTTGTCGAAGGCGGATTTTAATGCGGCAATCGAAATTCAACAAGCGGTTTTTTCTAGCGTAAAAGAAAATAAATTGCCCCAAGATTTTGTGAAGTCGCTTGAGATTCCGGAGAAAAAAGATTATGGAATGTTGCTTAATAACGTAGCTGTTTTTAATTATCGCCAAGAAGAAAGTACTTTACAGTCGACCATTTATCAGGTTAATAAATTATTGGTATTGATGCCTGGAAATATTCGGTTACGTTATAACCTTACTGTACTTCAACTGCAATCATGGGTGCTCGGGGATGCCACTATTGATCCCGTAAAACTAAAAGCGGAAATAGTAACACTAGGAAAGTTGGGTATAGATAAAATTTTAATCCTAAGGATGATGGTCAATTATCATATTGTGCTTAGTGAATACCAAGTACAAGCGCGCAATTATGCAGAGAAAGATAAAACGGTAAAATACATTTATACAACCTATAGTCAGCTAAAGTTAAACGATGGCGATGCGCTTAGTCTGTCTCAGTATTTTGTGGCCTATCATAAATACGACTGGGCAGAGAAGTTGCTTGCCAGCTATGCGATCAAGATAGATGTGGAAGAAAATTTGTTGTTTTATTATATAAACCTAACAATAGCGCAGCCTAAAACGACTTCGTCTAAACCGTATCGTTCCATTATGCTCAATGCTATCAATTTGAACCGCACACGTTTTTGTGCGATTTTTAATCCTTTTGGGAAAGGTGGAATTAGTTTTCAGTTGTTGGATAGCGAGTACCTGAAGAAGACGTATTGTGAGAATTGTGAGTAATTAGTATTCTAGTTATAATTTCGAATATCAATCATTTTTAGTTAGAAGAAAAAAATAGTATATTTACAATATGACTCTTATGAAAAAAGTTACTATAAAAGACGTTTCAGTCGTTCGGATTGATAAGTCATTGAATAAGTATGACAATGTCGTTTTATTTCCTAAAAAGGTTGAGAAAGCAAATGAAATGATGCGTTCGATTGGTCTTCCCAATCAAAAGTAAAAGCTGGTTTTTAAGGCGAACCTCCAATGCTAAAATCCTATTTCACCAAAGATAAACTAGAAGCAGGGCTCGATGAGGCCGGCAGAGGGTGTTTGGCTGGCCCAGTGGTGGCAGCAGCGGTTATTTTGCCAAAACAATACAAACATAAATTATTGAATGATTCTAAAAAGCTAACCGCTAAACAGCGGGATATTTTAAGGATCGAAATAGAGAAGGAAGCACTCTGTTTTGCGGTGGCCGAAATATCAGAAGTGGAAATCGATAAAATCAATATCCTCAACGCTTCTTTTAAAGCCATGCACCATGCATTGGACAAGCTGAGCAGTGTGCCCGAACTACTTTTGATAGACGGCAATCGGTTTAAAAAGTACAAAGAAATTCCGTACGAATGCATCGTAAAAGGCGATGGGAAATATTTATCTATAGCTGCAGCTTCGATTTTGGCAAAAACCTATCGAGACGAATTGATGACGGCATTTGCACTAAAATACCCTTACTACGGTTGGGAGCGGAACATGGGCTACGGTACCGAAATCCATCGATTAGCCATTGAAAAATTTGGGTATACCCCCTTGCATCGAAAAACATTTAAATTGAAGCCCAAAAATCTTGAATTATTTTAATATTTCATCAAAAATAGGGGCTAAAGTAGAAGATTGGTTTCAGTCCGAATGATTTTTAGTGTATTTTTGCAGTCTTATATATTATGGATATTCTACAAACTGAAATTAAGAAGGTTCCTTTAAATGACCTTCACGAAAAGTTAGGTGCTAAAATGGTGCCTTTTGCAGGCTTCAATATGCCTGTACGCTATAGTTCTGACTTAGAAGAACACGCTACGGTTCGAAATGCAGTAGGTATTTTTGACGTTTCGCACATGGGCGAATTTATGCTGTCAGGAGAAAAAGCGTTGGATTTGATTCAGCGAATCACGACAAACGATGCATCTGTATTGGAAATCGGGAAAGCCCAGTATTCGTGCTTTCCTAACAGTAAAGGCGGTATTGTGGACGATATATTGGTTTACCGCTCTGGCAAAAACGACTATTTATTGGTGGTAAATGCTTCTAACATCGACAAAGATTGGGACTGGGTAAAACAAAATAATACCGAAGGCGTAGAAATGACGAACCTTTCGGATGCGCTCTGTCTATTTGCAGTACAAGGGCCACAAGCGATTGCTACGCTTCAAAAACTTACTTCTGTAGACCTTTCTGCTATTTCGTATTATTCATTTGTGATAGGCTCGATAGCGGGAGCCGAGAATGTGTACATTTCTAATACGGGTTATACCGGTGCTGGAGGGTTTGAATTATTTCTAGACAAAAAAGATGCCTTGAGTGTTTGGAATAAAATATTCGAAGCTGGAGCAGCATTTGGAATTAAGCCTATAGGACTTGGCGCACGCGATACGTTGCGGTTGGAAATGGGCTTTTGCCTTTATGGCAATGATATAGACGATACCACCTCTCCAATAGAGGCAGGACTTAGTTGGATTACAAAATTTACAAAGAAATTTACCGATTCCGATCTATTGCTTTCTCAAAAAGAAAAAGGCGCAAGCCGTAAATTGGTTGGGTTTGAAATGATTGATAGAGGGATAGCTCGTGGTCACTACGAAATCCTTAACGAGCAAAATGAAATTATAGGAAACGTAACCTCCGGTACCCAATCGCCTACGCTATCAAAAGCAGTAGGGATGGGCTATGTACGTATCGACTATGCTCAGCCAGGCAAAGAAATCTATATTAATATTAGAAATAAATCGTATAAGGCGCAAGTTGTAAAAATGCCTTTTCTGAAAAAATAATAGCCTAAATCTGTAATCAAATGAAAGTAGTAGAAGTTTGCCTTACGCCTGATCTTGTAAAAACATACGGGGTAGAAAATAAAGTAGTAGTAGTGGTGGATATTCTGCGTGCTACTTCTGTTATGGTTACGGCATTGGCACACGGCATTAAAAGTATTACGCCTGTAGCTTCGGTAGAAGAGTGTCAGGTGCTGAAAGATAGTGGCTATTTGGCTGCTGCGGAAAGGGATGGAAAAACCGTGGAAGGGTTCGATTTTGGCAACTCGCCGTTTACCTATATGGACAAAAGTTTTGTAGGTAAGAAACTGGCGGTGACCACTACCAATGGCACGTTGGCGATATCGCGCTCCTTAAATGCTGACGAAGTAGTGATCGGTGCTTTTTTAAACATCACAGCCGTAGCAAATTATTTAAAAAGTCAGGATAAAGATGTTATGATCCTTTGTGCCGGTTGGAAAGGCAAAGTGAACCTAGAAGATACAATTTTTGCGGGAGCGTTGGTGGATCTATTGGTTACGTCTTTTGATACTGAAAACGACTCGGCTATAGCGGCATTGGCGCTGTATAAAATGGCCAAAGAGGATATGTTGGCCTTTTTGAAAAACTCTTCTCATGCCAAACGATTGCAAGGGCTTTCTATTATAAAAGATATAGCATTTTGCTTGCAGCGCGATACCTACCCTATTATTCCTGTATTAAGGAATGGAGAATTGGTAGTAAACGAAGCCAATTATATAATATCAGGGGTTTCTGCACAATAATTTTATTTTTTTCTGCTTTAATAACTCTATATATCAGGAGGTTGGTTGATTTATAACAAATAAGGTATAAAGTGACTAATTTCTTGGTTGTAATCGATTAATGGAATATCTTTGCCAAACTGCTATATTGACTTTATTGATAAAAAATATAAATAAATCCAGTATGCTTTATAGTTAAAACTTGTAATATTACCATTTATTGAATCATTTTAACCCTTAAAATTATAAACCCATTCGTATGAAAAAAATATCCGTAGTTGTTTATTCAGCGGCTTTACTAGTACTCTTTTCTTGTTCAAAGCAAGGAGGCGAAAATAAAAGTACCTCCGTTTCAGGAAATGATGTAGACCCAAGGGTGAAGGAATTGCTTGCAAAAATGTCCATCGAAGAAAAGATAGGTCAGATGACTCAAGTAAATTTAAATGTAATTTTAAAAGACGGTTATGGCAGTAAAGACGGTTCTATCGACCCTGCGTTGTTGGATACTGCCGTGTTGAAATATAAAGTAGGTTCTATTTTGAATGCGGTACCTGGTGCACTAAGTGTTACGAAATGGCATTCCCTAATCAAAGAAATTCAGGATGTAGCGATGAAAAGTCCTAATAAAATTCCTGTTTTATACGGCATCGATGCAATTCACGGTGTTACGTTTACACAAGAATCTACGTTGTTTCCACATAATATAGCCGAAGCCGCTACTAGAAACGTAGAGTTAGTAAAAGCAGGAGCCAAAGTAACCGCAAAAGAAACGCGTGCTTCCGGTATTCGTTGGAATTTTGACCCTGTATTGGATATCGCGCGTCAGCCGCTATGGTCTAGATTTCCAGAAACGTTTGGCGAAGATCCTTATTTGATTGCTCAAATGGGTGTGGCAACGATTAAAGGATACGAAGAAGATGGGCTTAATAAAACTACCGCTGTAGCATCTTGTATGAAACATTTTGTAGGCTATTCAAATCCTGCTTCTGGAAAAGATAGAACACCTGCTTATATTTCTGAAATCCAATTGAGAGAATATTATTTACCTCAGTTTAAAGCCGCTGTTGAGGCAGGAGCTTCTACCGTGATGATAAATTCAGGTGAAATAAATGGTATTCCGGTACACTCTAGCAAATATCTTTTGACAGATGTACTTAGAGGCGAGTTGGGATTTAAAGGGGTGATCGTGTCCGACTGGGAAGATGTAATTCGGTTACATACACGTCATAAAATAGCGGCTACTCCAAAAGAAGCCGTAAGAATAGCGATTGAAGCGGGTCTTGATATGAGTATGGTACCTCATGAATTTTCATTTTACAACCTATTGTTGGAATTAGTGAAAGAAGGAACGGTTTCTCAAAGTAGAATTGACGAGTCTGTAGCGCGTATTTTAGACTTGAAATTTAAAACAGGTCTTTTTGACAATCCTTATGGAGAAGAAGAAGCGAAGAAAAATTTCGGACTTCCTGAATATAAAATTTTAGCATTGGAAGCCGCAAGAGAGGCGATGACCTTGTTGAAAAATGATTCTGTAAAAGGAATGCCGGTATTGCCTTTATCGAAAAGCGCAAAAGTATTGATAGCAGGGCCTGCGGCATCTAGCGTTACGGCGCTGAACGGCTGCTGGTCATACAGCTGGCAAGGAGACGACGCTAGTCGATACCCTGTTTCTTATAAAAATATTGTACAGTCGATCACCGATAAAATAGGTGAAAAAAATGTGGTAAGTATAGCAGAACCTTTCTATAAAAATGGCGAGAAATATAATGTAGAAGCGTTGACTGCAAAAGCAAAATCGGTTGATTATATAATTTTATGTTTGGGTGAAAATGCACATGCAGAAACACCTGGAACTATCTTTGACTTGACGTTGGATAAAAATCAACTGGAGTTGGCTAAAGTAGCCATCGCTACAAATAAGCCTGTAATACTGGTATTAGTAGAAGGCAGACCAAGAATAGTAAGAGAAATAGTAGGCGGTATGAAAGGCGTACTTCAAGCGTACTGGCCAGGAAGCCAAGGCGGAGCGGCTATAGCAGACGTGCTTTTTGGCGATTACAATCCAAATGGAAAACTTCCGTATTCTTACCCAGCCTACACCGGTATGGTGATGTCATACGATTATAAATTTGCAGAAGTGGACGAAGAGCTAACCCCTGGCGTATTTTCTTTGACAGGCTACCGTCCACAATGGCCTTTTGGTTTTGGATTGAGTTACACTACGTTTGCTTATTCTAATCTAAAAGTAAATGCAGTAACGTTGACCGGTGATGAAAAATTAACCGTTACGGTTGATGTAAAGAATACTGGTGCTAAAGATGGCAAAATAGCGGTAGAGCTTTATTCTAAAGACTTATATGCATCTATCACGCCGTGTCAAAGAAGGCTTCGGAAATTTACAAAAATTGAATTGAAAGCAGGTGAATCTAAAATGGTAACGTTTGAGATTGCAAAAGCAGATTTAGCATTTGTAAATGCAGACTTAAAAACCGTAACCGAAGATGGCGCCTTCGAACTAATGGTGGAAGATCAGAAAGTAGGGTTTACCTATAAAAATAAATAGAGAAGGTATTCTAAAAAGTAGTTCGTGCACGAAGCGATTTTGCTGCTGTTCGACGATGTTCAAATCGTTGGAGCACAGTAAAATCGCTTTTTTGTTGAGCATAGTGGTTATTTGATTAAAAAAGGCGTACTTTGTAAGAGAGGGTTACATAGTTTGCCCAAAAGGTATTCATGTGCACTGCTTTTAACGTTGCTAAAAGTGGCATTGGAAAGCGTAACTGCTCTAATGAAAATTAATTAACGTAAACTAACTTAAAATTTTATGAAAAAAACAGTACTGTCTTTCTTTTTGGTTGTTTTATCCTTTGCTCTATTTGCTCAAATAGCAATTACGCCTAATCCTGTTCCGAAATTCGGCTGTCCAAATACTGTTCATAATGTAATAATTGGTATAACAAATAATACAGCGGTAGCTATTCCCTCTGGATCTCCTTATTCTGTTACAATAACGATTAAAGATAATGCAACGCCAACCCCTAATGTATTGGCGACTTCAACGCAAGTAATTTCTGACGGGATTGCTATTGGGGCTACAAAAAATATTATAGTTCCATCTGTGCCATTTGGTGCAGCAATGACTTGCGCCGTAGAAGCCTCCGTAACCTATTCGATTTATCCTACTTTTACTGCTCCTGCGGGTACCTATGTTGTTCAAGCTGCTCCAAGCCCTATTGCTATCCAAGAAAACCCAGCAGGAAGACTTGGCGCTACTCTGGCATTAGATTCTTACGGCGTAAACTTTTACAAAGATGGCGATTATGGTACTGTGGCGTATTATTCTGCCTTAGGCTTGTACGATCCTACAATATCAGGCAGCTATACCGCAAAAGCATACGATCCCAACTCTACGTGTATATCAGCCACAGCTTCTAATGCTGTAGTCATGTCTATAGCAGCGAGTACAACGAAGAATAGCAACGCTATAAATGTTTCGGTTTATCCAAATCCAATGGCTAATAGCGTAAGTATTACGACTGGACTATCTACTCCATTGACGTACGAATTGGCCGATATAAATGGCGCAGTGGTAAGAACTGCTTCGTTCACAACTGCGGCTAATGTAAATGTTGAAAATTTAAAATCAGGCGCTTATGTATTGTCTGTAAGAGACTTGGAAGGAAATAGTACATCTTATAAATTAGTAAAATAGAGTACTTGTTTGTGCTGATGTTTCGTCTACTGCAATGCGCCTTCTTTTCTAACCAAACAGTAGAAAAGAAGGCGCATTTTTAATGTTCGGAAGAACGGCGTCAAAAATGAAAAGGATAATTAAATGGTGTTTCTGGTGATGCAGAATAACTAAGCGCAGTTGTAACTAACTTATATTTTATTACTTACATCGCTATCTATTGCTACCAAGAAGTATAAACGAGGAGGAAACAAGGTGTAATCTATCTTTTATTTTAGTTAAAATAGTATCAGATGTAGTTTTTATAATGGTATTTATCGTATAATTAATAGTGCAATTTAAAAGATATATGAACTACATCCCAATGCTTCTAATAGTGTCAATTTTAGCATTTTCGTGCAAAAAGACAACTACAAATCCTACCGCAGCAGTAACCGCTCCAGACTATAATCCGGGTACAGGATGGACGCTTTCCTGGGCCGACGAATTTGACAGTACGGCATTGAATACCTCAAAATGGAAATACTCACGAGGAGGAGGAGGCTATGGTAACCAAGAATTACAAAATTATCGTTCTGAAAATGTGGCCGTAGAAAATGGCAACCTTGTTATTACAGCGAATAGAGAAAATTATGGAGGAAATAGTTTTACCTCTGGGAAAATTGATAGTTATGGTAAATATTCTTTCAAATACGGCAAAATAGTAGCAAAAATGAAACTGCCGGAAGGCTATGGGATGTGGCCTGCTTTCTGGATGTTGGGCGTTTCATCGAGTACCTGGCCTGCTTGTGGTGAAATCGATATTTTAGAAATGAGAGGCGGTGATACCGATGGCGATAAAACATTAAGTTCTACTCTTCACTGGTCCAATGCGAGTAATGGTCACGAATATTTTGGACAATCCTACACAAATGCGTCAAATCTTTCGCAAGCTTACCACTACTACGAAGTAGAATGGAATGCAACAACTATTATTGCACGGTTTGATGGCATTCAGTTTAACGAGACCAATATTACAGCGGCTCAAGTAAGTGAGTTGCGTGACAATAACTACTATGTTATTTTCAACTTGGCGGTGGGAGGTACTTTTTTCTCTCCAGCACTTACAAATCCTGCAAACGTGACGGCCGTTTTTCCACAAAAAATGTATGTGGATTGGGTGAGGGTTTATAAGAATTAAGCTATTTTTGAAAGATGGATTCGATAGCGCTGAAAAACATTCTGTATCAAAAATGCTTGGAGTGGGTGGAAGGTAAAATTACGTTTGCCACCAAAGCCATGAAAGAAGCTCAAGATTCTGCCAACAGTGAGGAGAAGAGTAGTGCTGGCGATAAATACGAAACGGGCAGGGCTATGAGTCAGAATGCTAGGGATATGTATGCACGCCAACTCAAGGAATGTATCAAACAAAAACAATTTTTATTGAATATTGACAGTGCCAAAAAATCAGATAAAGTGCTGTCGGGCTCTTTAGTAACAACGGAATCTGGGTCCTATTTTATAAGTATAAGCGCAGGAAACGTGGAAGTAGAAGGGAAGCCTTACTTCGCTGTCTCACCAGACACACCTATTGCACAGCTGATTTTGAATAAAAAAGTAGACGATTGTTTCGTATTTAACGGGCGAGAAAGTCGTATCAAGACTATCCTCTAGTTGGATTTATTTTTTCTCTAGCAAACTTAATAATTCTACCGCTGCATCTGCTAATACCGTTCCTGGACCATAGATGCCTACTACGCCAATTTTCTTTAGAAAAGCATAATCTTTTGCCGGAATTATTCCGCCTACAATTACAAGAATATCCCTTCTGCTGTATTGTTCCAAGGCTTTCATAAGTGCGGGAATAAGCGTATCGTGCCCCGCCGCAAGGCTAGAGATGCCGATGAGGTGTACGTCGTTTTCTATGGCTTGCTTAGCTACTTCTTCAGGAGTGCTGAATAGAGGGCCAAGGTCAATATCAAAGCCTAGGTCTGAAAAACCACCCGCTATTAATTTCGCCCCACGATCATGACCGTCTTGTC
Source organism: Cytophagales bacterium (assembly GCA_043718845.1). GTDB lineage: Bacteria > Bacteroidota > Bacteroidia > Cytophagales > Cytophagaceae > JANYCO01. The sequence goes on along the minus strand of JAYSUZ010000286.1, from coordinate 9,445 downwards.
CCATTTTTGCCACGAGCATACGCGGGCGTCGGCCCTTTGTTTTGGCAAATTTTTCTGTACGCTTCAGCACGGCTTGTATCTTTTTCTGATCGGTCATCGCGGCTTTATATACGCCAGAGACCGTCATTGAGTTTGCCTGATGCCTGCCAAACGGTTTTTCTATAGCCAATGAAATTTCGCCCAGGGTAGCCCTTTTTCGGGCAGCTTCGATGGATAGCGCCAATAGATTTCCAATACCCGAATAGGCACAATTGGTAAGCGCATCCAACGCAAGGGTTACGGCAGCAGTATGGCGTTCTGATTTGAGCCGAGTAAGCCGTTCGGTTTGTTCTAAAAGTACTTTTTTGTTATTTATTTCAAGCAGCTCTATTTTTTCTTCTTTTGTAAGCATGTATTTATTTACGCCTACTATGATTTCCGAGCCCGAATCTAGTCGAGCTTGTTTTCTTGCGGCGGCTTCTTCAATTTTTAATTTGGGAATACCCGATGCAATAGCTTTAGTTATGCCTCCATAAGATTCAATTTCTTCTATATGTTTGGATGCCTTTTCGATGAGCTGAGCAGTGAGGCTTTCTACATAATAAGAGCCGCCCATCGCATCGATATAACTGCAAATACCGCTTTCTTTTTGCAAATACAGTTGCGTGTCGCGGGCTACTTTAGAGGATTGCGCAGAGGGCAGTGCCAATGCTTCGTCGTACGAATTGGTGTGCAACGATTGTGTATGCCCCATTACGGCGGCCATCGCTTCTATTGTAGTACGGGTTATATTGTTGTAGGGATCCTTGCTGGCCAAACTCCACCCCGAAGTCTGGCAGTGCGTGCGGAGTAGGAGCGACTTTTCGTTTTTAGGATTAAATTGTTGCATCAACGTAGCCCATAAAAAACGTCCGGCACGCATCTTGGCTATTTCCATGAAAAAGTTCATGCCAATGCCCCAAAAGAAACTTAGGCGAGGGGCAAAATTGTCTACGGCTATACCTGCGTTAATGCCGGTGCGCACATAGTCCAATCCATCGGCGAGGGTGTACGCAAGTTCGAGATCGGCTGGAGCGCCTGCTTCGTGCATGTGGTAGCCACTGATACTAATGGTATTAAATTTCGGCATTTTTGCCGAACAAAACTGAAAAATATCCGCTACTATTTTCATCGAAGGAGCCGGCGGATAGATGTAGGTATTCCGTACTAAAAATTCTTTTAGAATGTCGTTTTGAATAGTGCCGCTGAGCCGGGCAAGCGGCACACCTTGCTCTTCTGCGGCTACAATATAGAATGCCATGATAGGAAGTACGGCTCCATTCATGGTCATAGAAACCGACATTTTATCCAACGGAATACCGTCGAATAAAATTTTCATATCTTCTACCGTGTCTATGGCAACACCCGCTTTCCCTACATCGCCGGTTACGCGTATATGGTCGGAATCATAGCCGCGGTGCGTAGGCAGGTCGAAGGCTATGGATAAACCCATTTGTCCTGCCGCCAAATTTTTTTTATAGAAATCGTTGGAATCTTTGGCGCTAGAAAACCCTGCGTATTGGCGAATCGTCCAAGGTTTATGAAGGTACATGCTGGCATAAGGGGCGCGTAGAAAGGGCGCTACACCAGCACTGTAACCTGTTTCTATAAAATCAGGCACGTCTTCTTTCGTGTACGTAGCTTGTAGGGTTATATTTTCTTGGGTAGTGGTCACGAATTTTGTTCGTGCAGTTGCAGTGCTTTTGAGCGGAGTGGGTGACAGGTCAAACCCCCGCTCTTTTAGGCTTGCGAGTGTTTCCGAAAGAAAATTATCGGTTAGGTATTCGATGGAATAGCTTCCTTCGAGAGGGTTGCTTACCTTGTCGAGATAGGCTTCGTGTTTTAAGATAAGACTGATATTTCGTGCTATTCTTCTGTGTTTGGCGTTGTAGTGGTTTTTCTTGGAAAACAGGGTACTTATAGCATCACAACCGCCACAAACAGACGATAGCATTTTGGCAGTAGCGGCGACAATACTTTTATTAAAATCGTCTCCAATGGGAATAAAAGTATGAATTTTGGCAGGTAGTGTCAAGTCGAAATAATGTTGGATAATAATGTGCCATAAGTACCGCAAGGAGCGTAGGGCAGCCATGTTTTGAATACTGTCGTCTTTGGGCAGCCAAGCGAGTGTGCACTTTTTTAGGAGCGCTTCAGGGTGCTCGTCTGCCTCTTTGATAGCTTGTGCCAAGGCGCAGATTCTTAGTGCGGAGGTTTTTAATAGTTCAATACTACTGGCATTGCTGTTCGTTGTTAATCCGTCTATTACTAAATTGTTACCGTTTTTTAGTGTTTTAAAGTCAACCGTTTTGCCTTTTGGGGACTTTGTTGGGGTGTTTTGTGCATAAAATGAAAGCGGAATGCCTTTATTCGCTCTTTTAATAGTATTTTTTTGTTTTAAGGAAAGGGTTTTATCTGAGCGGTATATAATTTCAGATGCCCCTTCTTTGAAGGAATTATGCGCTAAAAGTAGGCTCTTTTCAGTGTTGTAAAGTGTAATAATTTCTTTGAAGCTCCATTGGGATGGAAACAGTGTATTTTGGTGGTGGTTTTTGTAAAGAATCGGAAGGATAGTAGGTTGAACTTCATCCTCTTTTCCATGTATTTTTTTTAAATAATCTTTTTCGTTAAGCGCCTCGGAAACTGCCATTTCTGCTCTTAATTTTTCTGCCCAAATAGCTTTGGAAGCCTTTGAGTACTTGTGTTTTGGAGCGTATTGATTCGTAGAAGTCATGAAGGTTGTTTAATAAACTTTTATAAAATAGCTAAAATAATTGATATAATAACATTTGTTTTTTTTAAAAATTTTATAATCTTTTTTTTAATGAAAAATAAGTAACGATTGAACTTTTAACGACGATTTTTGATATTAAATTATCAAGAATCGGCTGTACTATAGCAAGAATATTTTGTGGATAAATCGTAAAAAACGTCATTCATAAGGTTATCATAAAATCAAGCCCTGTGCAAAATTTTTTTAGTATATTTTTTTTCCACAAATTTGTCACCCTACTCAGTGAAGAGGAGCCTACTTTAGTTAAAAAGACCGTTAAAAGATGATAGAAGTTAAAGAATGTAAATCCGTTTGGAGCAATTGTTTATCTGTAATACGAGAGATGGTTGGCGATCAAAGTTTCAAAACGTGGTTTGAACCTATCGTTCCTTTGTCATTGACTGATAATATATTAACAATACAAGTGCCTAGTAGGTTTTTTTACGAATGGTTGGAAGAGCATTACGTACACGTTTTGAAAGATTCTATTCATGCGGAGTTAGGCCCTTTAGCACGACTAGAATACGCAATATCTCCAGAAGGTAAAACAAGCGAAAATAATAAATTATATAATATCAGTTTACAATCAGGTAACAAGGTGGGAGGAAAGACTTCTGATTCGAAATCTTTTTCTGATTCTAATGATCTCGGGTCTTTCGGTTTTGATGTTCAACTCAATACTAAATATCAATTTGATAACTTTATAGAAGGCGATAGCAATAGGTTGGCGCGCTCTTCTGGTTTTGCAGTAGCCAAAAAGCCAGGGTCTACGTCTTTTAACCCATTAATGCTTTACGGGAAAGTGGGTTTAGGCAAAACACACTTGGTGCAAGCAATCGGTAACTATATTAAAAAGAACCACGAAGAAAAGGCGGTGCTTTATGTTTCTGCCGAAAAATTTGCGAACCAATTCATCGAGGCTGTTAAAAATAATGCCATTCGCGATTTCTCCAATTTCTTCTTAAAAGCAGATGTATTGATCTTGGACGATGTTCAATTTCTTGCCAACAAAGAAAAAACACAAGAGATATTCTTTCATATATTTAATGATTTACACCAGTCGGGCAAACAAATTGTCATGACTTCAGATAGAGCTCCTAAAGATCTTATAGGCTTTCAAGAGCGCTTACTTTCTCGTTTCAAATGGGGGCTGACGGCAGACCTTCAAACACCAGATTTTGAGACGCGAGTGGCTATTATCCAAAAGAAACTAGAGGCAGAGCAAGTAGAGATTCCTGCTGACGTATTAGAGTATTTGGCGTACAGTATTGATACCAATGTTCGTGAAATTGAGGGTGTAATAAATACTATTATCGCTCAAGCTGCTCTAAATCAAAGAGAAATTGATTTAGAATTGGCCAAACAAACTATTCAATCAATTGTTCAAAACGTAGAGACCGAAGTAGGTATAGACTATATTATGAAATTCGTTTCGGAGTTCTTTACAGTTTCTATTGAGCAAATGAAAGATAAAACACGAAAACGAGAAATAGTAGTAGCCCGTCAAGTGTCTATGTATTTTGCAAAAGAATATACCAACATGTCTCTTAAATCTATAGGCAGTAATTTTGGTAATAGAGATCATAGTACCGTTATTCACGCTATTCAGTCGGTAAACGATTTGATGGATACGGATAAGAAATTTAACGCTACCATGCAGGAATTAATGAAGAAAATTAAACTAAAAGCAATTTAATAATCGGCTTATGCCTCCTGTCTTCTTTCGAAAAAGCCTTTCTATTTTTAGAAAGGCTTTTTTTTGATCTTTTGTGTGGCGGATACAAATACAGTGTGTTGTTATATAATAAAAAAGTAGAGCCGTAATAGAGTTGGTTGCTCGAATTGAAAAAAGTATGATTATGGGTTTTGGAACGTATTTTAGTTTAATGATAAAGTGTATAACCCTAATAATTCCAACATCCTCCTCCTATTCATTATTTTTAAATAAACAATTGTAGCGATTGATTTTTTGCGAAATTTTAGAGCAGCACGGGAAGTGCGGGAGTTGTCATTGTAGCGATACAAGTCCGATTTATTTTCCCTCAGTACATTTAGCAAGCAGGTATTATTTCTCGCTTGTGAAACTTTTCTCCCGTCAATTATAAAAAGTTCCATACGCCTTTATTGTTTAGTTAAGGGTTTTAACGGTGGAAAATGAGAGTGGTTGTCCATAAACATATCTAAGTGGTTACTTCTATGTAAGAAATGTGCTTTTAAAATCACCAGCGCTCCGATAAAATGGAATACCTCCTAATTTATACTTGAATTTTTACATGTATTCGAGCGATGAAGTACGTATTTCAGGATTAATTGATTGTTTAAACACTTATCCAGACATTGTATATAAGTGAGTTGTGCTTTTTTTTGAATTAATAAGTGTTTGTTTTTTCGATAGGGTAAAATAAATAGGACAATGCAAGAATTCAATTCATTTTCGTCAATTCGTGGTACAAACGAAAAATGAATGGAATGCTTAATTGCCTAATGTGCCTCCAGCCAATTTGTGCCTACACCTATTCCTATCTCCATGGGCACTCCCATGTCTATAGCTTCTTTCATGAATTTTCCGATGTTTTCTTTCATTAATTCTAGTTCGTCCAAATGAACGTCGAACACCAATTCATCGTGCACCTGCATCACCATTTGTGATTTTAGGTTTTCTTTTTTCATCCATTGATGAATATTGATCATCGCAATTTTTATCATGTCCGCAGCGCTTCCTTGAATGGGCGCATTGATGGCATTTCGCTCTGCATAGCCACGCAATGTGGCATTGCCTGAGGTTATGTCGGCAAGGTAGCGTTTTCGTCCTAGTATAGTTTCTACGTAGCCTGTTTCTCTGGCGTCGTTTACTACTTTGTCCATGTAGGTTTTTATAGCTGGAAATTGATCAAAGTAGGCTTCGATTATTTCTGCTGCTTCTTTTCGTGGGATATCCAAGCGCTGAGAAAGTCCAAAGGCAGAGATGCCGTAAATGATTCCAAAGTTTACCATTTTGGCTTTCCTTCGCATGTCCGAAGTGACTTCGTCGAGGGCTACTTTAAATACTTTACTGGCTGTTGTAGAGTGAATGTCAATGCCATTTTTAAAGGAATTGATCATATTTTCTTCTTTACTAAAAGCAGCCATAATACGCAATTCTATTTGCGAATAATCGGCCGATAAAATTAAATGGTCTTTATCTTTACAAACAAACGCGCGACGGATTTCTTTTCCTCTATCGGTACGAATAGGAATATTTTGCAAGTTGGGATTGGTAGAACTTAATCGCCCTGTAGCCGCTACCGCTTGATTATAGGAGGTATGTACCCGTTGATCTATTTTACTTATTAATGCCGGAAGCGCATCTACATAAGTAGATTTCAATTTTTGAAGTTCCCGAAATTCTAAAATATCGTTTGCTATTTTATGTTCGTACGCAAGTTTGCTCAATATTTCTTCTCCTGTAGCGTATTGTCCTGTTTTGGTTTTTTTTGCTTTTGGATCTAATTTTAATTTTTCAAACAATACATCGCCCAATTGTTTTGGCGAAGCAATATTGAAATGAACACCTGCTTGTTCGTATATTTTCTTTTCGGCAATCACGATTTCTTTTGCCAATTCTCCTGAAAATTCTTTTAGCGCTTCGGTATTTATTTTTACGCCGGCATGTTCCATGTCGGCCAGCACTTCTATTAATGGATTTTCAACTTCTTCAAACAGTTTTTCTAACTTATTTTGTTTTAATAGAGGAGCGAAAATTGTTTTGAGTTTATAGGTAACATCTGCGTCTTCGGCGGCATATTCGGATATTTTCTCTATTGCTACATCCCTCATTGTACCTAGGTTTCCGCTTTTTTTGCCTATCAACCCATCAATAGATACAGGAGAATAATTCAAGTAGTTTTCAGCCAATACATCCATCCCATGGCGTTTGTCCGGCTCTATGAGGTAGTGTGCAAGCATCGTGTCAAAAAGTTGCCCTTTTACTTCAATGTTGTAATTTTTTAGAATTAGAATATCGTATTTTAAATTTTGTCCAATTTTTCGAATCGAGGCATCTCCAAGTACGTCCTTGAATTCGTCAATCATCGCTTGGGCTTCTTCTCTGTCTGCAGGAATTGGGACGTAGTACGCTTCGTTTTGATAGTAGGAAAATGCTATGCCTACCAGTTCGGCTTCGATAGCTTCCAAACTTGTAGTCTCGGTATCAAAGCAAAATTCAGGTTGTTTTTTCAATTGCTGGATCAAACTTTTTCTAAGGTCGGGTGTGTCTACTGTATAATAATCGTGCAAGACCGAGTCTATGGTGTCGTAATTTTTTGGTTGAATAATTTCTTCTTCTTCCTCTTCAGCGCTCGAGGTCGTTGGTGCTCCTCCTCCAAATAAAGACATTTGAGATTGATCCGATTTTTTTGTTGTTTTTGTAGCCGTAGTTTTCGGTGTTGAAGAGGAAGTGTCTTCTGCATATTCTTCTCCGATAATTCGTTTTTTCATATTACGAAATTCCAACTCGTCGAAAAGTGCAGAGAGCTTTTCTTTGTCCGGACCGTCGTAGTGGAGGTCTTCGTCGGTGAAGGTGATGGGTACATCGCAATGAATTGTAGCAAGCTCTTTGGAGAGTATTCCTTGTGCTGCAAAATTGATCACATTTTCTTTTTGCTTGCCTTTCAACTTGTCGGCATTGGCAATTATATTTTCTACCGAACCGAATTCGGCAATTAATTTTTGAGCAGTTTTTTCGCCAATACCGGGAATGCCAGGGATATTGTCTACACTATCGCCCATGAGTCCGAGGATGTCGATTACTTGTGCCACTTTTTCGATTCCAAATCGTTCCAATACTCTAGCAGTATCGATTACTTCGTTTCCATTGCCCATATAAGCAGGTTTGAAAACAAAAACATTTTCGGTGACCAGCTGACAATAATCTTTGTCCATGGTCATCAAGTATACTTGATAGCCTTCGGCTTCGGCTCTTTTGGCTATTGTTCCTGCGATGTCGTCCGCTTCAAACCCTGGAAGTTCTAGTACGGGGATATTAAAACAATGCAATAATTTTTTGACTAAGGGTATTGCCAAGGTTATGTCTTCCGGTTGTTCTTGTCGATTGGCTTTATAGGCGGCAAAATTTTCATGTCGAAAGGTAGGGCCGGGCATGTCAAACGCTACGGCGATATGGGTAGGTTTTTCTTTGGAGAGTACTTCCCAAAGGGTATTGGTAAAACCAAAAACAGCGGAGGTATTCAGTCCCTCGGAAGTAATACGAGGGTTTTTACTGAACGCAAAATGTGCCCTGTAAATAAGCGCCATAGCGTCTAGAACAAAAAGTTTTTTAGGAGTACTCATAAAGTAAAGATACGGTTTTTTTATTTGATTCATTTTTACTATTTTTATACATAATAACAAGTAGTTGACTATGAAGTTTACATCACGGAAAATGCCTGAAAACTTAAATATCTACGGAAAACGCTTTTTGATGATGATGAAGATGATTAAAATTGACAGAATGCTAAAGTCTGCCAAAATCACCCATACCAAAATGCCCGAGTAGCTATGGATGTTTACGACGAAGAGCTGTTGAAAATTCAACTTATCTAGCGATGATAAATCGATTACTTACCGTTGTGAAATCTTCTAATGTAATTTTAATGAAATAAATTCCCGCAGGGTAGTTTTCTAAATTCAGCGTAGTATTATCGGTAAGGAGAAGCGTTTTTCCTGTAGCATTTAGGAGTGCTACTTGAACAATATTTTTTTCTGTTTTTAGTTCTACGTGGTTATTGGCAGGATTTGGAAACAAGGTAAAGGTACTGTTTTTATATTCGGGTAGTATGGATAAAGGCGTAGCTCCAAAGGTAGTGGTGAATACTTCACGTCCATAAGCTGTAATGTCTGCTGTAAAGTAGAATTCAGTTCCATTTACAAACAGTTCTTTGGGGTCTGATGTAGCGGTTGATGGACTGCCTTCAGAGAGTTCGCAAGATGTATTTATGCCATCGTATCGAAATATTTCAGCGCCGTGATTGTAGCAATCTGCGGCTACAAATAAATGAGTATTGTCTGTAATCAATTCATAGGCATACACCGCTCTTGTGTCATACGTCAGCCCTACATTTTGTGTGCCCAATACCGTTCCGTCTGTTACGAAAAGCTCGTAGTTGTAAGAGTTTTTAGCATATCCGCTAAAATATAATTTACCGTTAAATACTGTAAGATACGACGGTTTCGTAAAGACCGAAGCGTCGTTCAACGCGAACGTCCCTAGCGCAGTGCCATCGCTTACCCATAGCACTCTGTCATTGTTACTATTGCCTCCATTCGCTACAGCCATGAAATAGAATTTATCGTTAAAATCTAATGCGTTTCGGTAACGCTCATAATTTACAAAATCTACAGTGTTGAATTCAGACAATTTAGTAGTTCCTGCAATTGTCCCATCGGTTACCCATAAAAAATTACAACAATCGATACCCGCTTCTTTGTTAAAAAAAAACACTTTATCGCCTACATTTGTCATTACAGTTTGTTGCGAAAGTCGGCTACCCGTTTGTATAAAAGCAACCGAAGTCGTTCCTATGGTGGTTCCATCAGTAGCATATAAATTCAATTTGGTATTGTCTGCCGGGTCGGTAGCCATAAAAACTAATGTATCGTCGTTTGTTTTTACGACAT
>JAYSUZ010000285.1:0-17665 GCA_043718845.1 Cytophagales bacterium | reverse complement strand
ATACTTGGAAGAATTAAATCAAAAAGGAAATAGTATAAAAACCTCGGATGTACGGTACAGCACCAATACCAGCAAACCGCATCTTTATGTCTGTATTTTTGAGACTAAAAAAGTAAAAATAGAAGTAGTACAAAAACAGTTTACCGCTTATACAAAGAAATACAGTTCCGAATTAAACCTTACCATAGAGTCTCTGAAACTCTCTGATACGTCCTTTGCCATAGTGGTAAAGACTTTCGAAGCAATGTACCCGAGCAAACAATTTCGAGAAAAAATAAATACAGAAAACAATACCCAAAAACCCTTTGCAAAATCAATTACTACGTCCTTCTATATTACGGACGATAATTTCACCCTTTTCCGAAAGGATAAAAATGTAAACACGTACCTCGAATTTTTTAAAAATAATTACTAAAAATATAGATTATGCGATTGGTTTCTCATCCTATACTATGCAATTATTATATAACGTATAGATGCAACGCTACCTGCAGCTTCTGTGACATTTGGGAAAAACCTTCCCCCTACGTAACACTCGAAAACGCCGAAGAAAATTTCAAAGCTCTAAAAAAACTCGGTGTAAAAGTTATTGATTTCACCGGTGGCGAACCACTGCTGCACCAGCAATTGGATAAACTACTACTACTTGCCAAAAAATATAATTTCATCACTACCGTCACTACAAATACATTATTATATCCAAAATACGCCGAAAAATTAAAAGGAAAAATAGACATGCTCCACTTCTCGCTCGACTCTCCTATTCGAGAAGAACACGATGCTTCGCGTGGGGTAAAATGTTTCGACAGTTTGCTTGAATCCATAAAAATAGCAAAAGAAAAAGGCGAACGTCCGGATATATTATTTACCGTATTTGAAAATAATATAGATCAAATCCAACAGGTATACGACGAAATTTCGCAACCAAACAACCTTCTATTACTCCTTAACCCTGTATTTGAATACAGCGCTGTAGAAACAGGTAAAAAACTATCCGAATCTAGTTTGCAAAAATTACTTGCGTGGGCAAAAAAGAAACGGGTATATCTAAATGAAGCTTTTGTAGCACTCCGAAAAGATGGAGGCAACCATATAGAAAATGCTGTTTGCTTGGCGGCAAGTACCACTATTGTTATCTCTCCCGAAAACAAACTTGTATTGCCCTGCTACCATCTTGGATTGGACGAAATCCCAATAGATGGTAATCTTTTTGAACTCTACAATTCGGCTCCTATTCAAAAACTAATTGCAATGGAGGGAAAATATCCTCAATGCGAAGGCTGTACTATAAATTGCTATATGCAACCTAGTTTTGCCGTAAAAATTAATAAATACTTTTGGAAAGCACTACCCAGTACCTTGAAATATAACTGGATGAAGGGAACTTGGAAAGCGCTTTAAACCCGACCCTGAATTGCAGCCCGATGGTGAAACTTTCCTACATTAGCACAAGGTTAAGAAGAATAATTGCTAACTTGCTGGTCTAAAAACAAGGAATACCATGATCGTATTAGATGGCAAAAAATTATCGGAAGAGATTCTAACTGAAATCGCAGAAGAGGTAACAAAAATTAAAGCTAAAGGAGGTAAAATCCCGCATCTTGCCGCTATAATTGTAGGAAGCGATGGCGCTAGTGAAACATACGTAAACAATAAAGTGAAATCTTGCGAACGCGTAGGATTTACCTCTACACATATAAGACTCCCTGAAACGGCCACCGAAGCGGAATTATTAGACCACATTAGAGCCATTAATAACGATCCCGCTATTGATGGTTTAATTGTCCAGTTGCCACTTCCCAAACATTTATCTGCAGACAAAATCACCAATACAATCGTTCCGGAGAAAGATGTAGACGGTTTTCACCCTTCCAATGTAGGTAGAATGGCGCTAGGTTTGCCCTCCTATGTTTCGGCTACCCCAAATGGTGTATTGGAAATACTTGAACGCTATAAAATCCCAACAGAAGGCAAACATTGTGTAGTACTCGGAAGAAGTAATATTGTAGGCTCTCCGATGAGTATCTTGATGTCAAAAAATGCCTATCCAGGAAATTCTACCGTTACGATTTGTCATAGTAAAACATCAAATCTAAAAGAAATTACAAGGCAAGCCGACATCCTTATTGTAGCCATAGGCAAGCCAGAGTTTGTAACGGCAGACATGGTAAAAGAAGGCGCTGTGGTAATTGATGTAGGCATACATCGTATAGCAGACGTGTCTAAAAAATCTGGATTCCGTCTGATTGGCGATGTGAAATACGACGAGGTAGCCCCTAAGTCCAGTTATATCACCCCTGTACCTGGCGGTGTAGGATTGATGACAATCTGCTCCTTATTAACCAATACATTAAAAGCTTCTAAGAAAGAAATTTACAATTAACGATTGTGCAAACGAACGAACAAACGACTAGTGGCTATCCTTTAATGGAAGCGTTCTACACCATACAGGGCGAAGGTTTTTATCAAGGCCATGCCGCCTATTTCATTCGGTTAGGCGGATGCGATGTGGGCTGCCATTGGTGTGATGTGAAAGAATCGTGGGATGCGGCAAAACACCCATTCGTATTGGTAGAAGATATTGTAAAGGAAGCTGCAAAATACCCTGGCCGTATAGCAGTAGTAACAGGCGGAGAACCTGCCATGTATAATTTAGAAGCACTCACCGAAGCCTTAAAAAAAGCAGGATTCCGAACTCATATAGAAACATCGGGAGCTTATGCTCTTTCAGGCAACTGGGACTGGGTGTGCCTTTCTCCTAAAAAATTTAAGGAACCAGTAGCATCTATCTATCCATTAGTGGACGAATTAAAAGCTATTATTTTCAATAAATCTGATTTTGAATTTGCAGAAAAATATTATACGCTTTTAATAACTAACAATTTACAAAAGAAGACCAACCAACATTTCTTCCTACAACCCGAATGGTCGAAGCAGCAAGAGATGGTACCCGCTATTGTGGAATATGTAAAAAATAGTCCAAAATGGGAAGTTTCGCTACAAGTGCATAAATACATGAATATCCCTTAAAAATAGGGCACTCTACGCTTTATTTTCCTATAAACATTTAGTAGCTTACGTACCATAACAGCGATTAAAATTATGATGCACTTCTTTTTTTCCTTAACACTATTCACCGTTCTCCTTTCAGGAAATTTATTTTCCCAATCGCTCAGTTCTACCAACAAAAAAGCGCTACAGCACTATCAAGCGGCAGACAGTTGGATACAGCAGCGAAAATTTGAAGACGCAAAAAAAGAATTGTATGCTTCAATCGATAAAGACCCTAACTTCTACGAAGCGTATTTGAAATTAGGAGGCATCCATAAATTATTTGGCGATAAAGAGAAAGCCAGAAATGCATTTAAAAAAGCAGCTGAACTAAAACCCAATTACAAACCACTAGCAGGAGCTTATTACGTCTTGGCCGATTATAGTTTTACCGAAGGCCAATACGAAGAATCCAAAAAATACTATGAAATGGTATTGGCTGTAAAACCCGACGACCGTTTATTAATACAGCAATCTGAAAGAGGAAGCAATAACTGTGCATTTGCACTAGAAGCGAAGAAACACCCTTTGGACTTCAAACCTATAAAAATGGCTGCGCCGATAAACAACTACTTTGTCCAAGCCTATCCTATCCTCACCGCCGATCAGCAAACGATGATTTACTATGTGATACGTACATCAGAGCGAAATGCCCAAGGCGACATCATGATTTCAAAAAAAGAAAATGGGGTATGGTCTCATCCTATTTCGATCTCCGACAAAATAAATACCCCCATGGAAGAGGGCGCCCCTTCCCTCTCTGCCGATGGACGGACACTAGTATACGCTGCATGCAACCTTCCTGATGTGGTGGGAGGATGCGATATATATGTGTCCTACAAAGAAGGCGAAGAATGGAGTGCTCCTTTAAATATGGGACGTGAAATAAACTCTACTTCATGGGATTCCGAACCGTCCATTTCTGCGGATGGACGTACCCTCTACTTCTCTTCCGAACGCCCTGGAGGACAAGGAGGCTATGATATTTGGCACTCCAGATTAGTAAAAGACGGCGCATGGTCCAAAGCACAAAATATGGGCTTAGATATCAATACAAAAGGAAACGAAAACAATCCATTCATACATGCCAATGGAAGCACGCTCTATTACTGCTCAAACAGCCTGCCGGGCATGGGTGGCTATGATATATTTTTCACAAAGAAAAAGGAAAATGAATGGTCTTATCCTAAAAATATAGGCTATCCCATAAATACGGCAGACAACGACGGAACATTATTTATAACCGTAGACGGTACTAAAGGCTACTATTATATATACGATAAGAAAAAAACTCAAAATCCTCCGTCTGTTTTATATGAATTTGATATCCCTAAAGAAATACAAGAAGAAAATAAAAGTACCTATGCAAAAGGAACCGTCTATAATGCACTTACAAAAGCTCGACTGTCTGCTAAAATTGAATTGATAGACATCAAAACAAATCAAGTAAAACAACAGGTAACCTCAGACCCTGTAACGGGAGAATACATATTAGTACTTACCGAAGGAAGTGAATACGCGCTTAAAATAAGTAAAGAAGGATACCTGTTTTCAAGTAGTTTTTTTGATTATAAAAGTCCTAAAGACTTCAACCCTTTGGCACTTGACATCTATCTGACCCCTATAAAATCGGGTGCTTCCGTGGTGTTGAATAATATTTTCTTTGAAAATAATTCCTATGAATTGGAAGACAAATCGGCTACCGAACTTGAAAGTATAGACCTCTTTTTAACGCTCAATTCGACCGTATCCATTGAGCTTGGCGGGCATACCGATGATGTAGGTTCTGATGCCGCAAACATAGAACTCTCACAGAAAAGAGCCAAAGCAGTATACGACCATCTCCTAACAGTAGGTATTGCACCTTCAAGATTGAAGTTCAAAGGATATGGCGAATCAAAACCTGTAGTAGCGAATACTAACGATGAAAATAGAGCTAAAAATAGAAGAATCGAATTTAAGATTTTATAAATAAAAGTTAAGAAAACTAATTCGTTACAAAATTATACGGTACCATAACATATTCGTAATGAGAAAGAATATTTCGTTTTCCAAAACGAAGTCTATTTTCTGAAAGCTCATAAATAGTTTCTACATTCTCAATAGCCCCTCCGTTGTTCGCTATTAATTGCGCTCCATCTTTTGTAATACTAAAAGGAAAATTGGACTCATTACCCTCTTTTATCCAATCTGCAGTTCCGTCTGCATTTACGCGAAACCGAAGCGTGTTGAACTTTGTTGTGTTTACCACCAATTTTCCATTTTTATAATACTTTATTATTTTCCAAGTGTTATAAATATTATTTAAATTCACTTCATCTGATTTGGTACTTCTTGGTATGTTGTACGTGAAATACACCGAACTCACCATCAAGGAAATCAGTATAAATAAAAAAAACAAAGTAAACCTTGATTTAAATAAATTAGTCTGTTTTAGCCTTATTACTATTTTTTTGTTCATCTTTATATGCTGATGTTATGCATCTACATGACTTATACTGACAAACGCCTAAATTTGTTCCAATGTTGTTTTTAAAACCTGAAAAATTCACTGATTATCAATTAATTGACAGTGGAAATTATAAAAAATTAGAAAGATTTGGTACTCTAATTTTATCTAGACCAGAACCTCAAGCGGTTTGGGATATGTCTTTGTCTGAAAACGAGTGGAATAGGCTCTCCCATGCCGATTTCAAAAAAGAGGCTGGCAATCCAGAAAAAGGAGAATGGGTCCTTAAAAAAGGGATGAAGGAGCAATGGAACATCAGCTACCAACCTTCTAATTTTAAAATCTGCTTTCGTTTGGGTCTTACGTCCTTCAAACACGTGGGTATCTTCCCCGAACAAGCTGCAAATTGGGATTATATCTACCACAAGGTGAAACTACTCGGAACTAAACCAAAAGTGCTCAACCTATTTGCATACACGGGTGGCGCTTCGCTGGCAGCAAAAGCCGCAGGAGCCGATGTAACACATGTGGATTCGGTAAAACAAGTAATCTCTTGGGGCAATGAAAATATGGAAGCCAGTGGTCTAAAAGATATCCGATGGGTGGTAGAAGATGCCATGAAATTTGTACAGAGAGAAGTACGAAGAGGAAATAAATACCAAGGTATAATTCTAGATCCTCCTTCTTATGGACGTGGCCCCAACGGCGAAAAATGGATTATCGAAGAGCAACTTAATGAAATAGTAAAAGGTTGCCGTGATTTATTGGATAAAGAAAATCATTTCTTTATCTTAAATCTATATTCTATTGGTTTCTCCGCCTTAATTGTGGAAACCCTTATGAAAAGTATCTTTGGGGACATTAAAAACCCAGAAATAGGCGAACTATTTCTAGAAGACCAAGCCGGCAAAAAACTCCCCTTGAGTATATTTGGAAGATTCAGTTCTGTATAAAAAAAATCAGGTAGCCCTTTGTTTGTTTCTATAAAATCAATTATTTAGTATTAAAATATAGTCTATTATTTAGTACCACTTATTCACTTTAATCCTTCAAAAAAGTGTTCACTATACGAATCATTCTGATCGCCTTTATTTCTGGCATAGCTGGGGCATTTATGTACCACCTACTTTCCCCTACTGAAAAGTATCTCATCAATAATCCGCCCGATAATCCACCCATAAATCTTGCTGATTATACCCAACATCAGGCACTCCAACAAGGGGAAGATTTTATAGCGGCATCGGCACTGTGCACCCGCAATGTGGTATTTATAAATACGCTTTCACAACAATCAACCTCCAATTGGTTTGATCTATATTTTGGCGGAAATACCCAGCAGGTAGAAGGCTCTGGGTCTGGGGTAATCTATAGTTCGGATGGCTACATTATTACCAATAATCATGTTATTGATAAATCTACAAAAATAGAAGTCGTGTATGAGAAGAAAACCTACCAGGCAAAAATGATAGGTACCGACCCTTCTACAGACCTCGCTTTGCTAAAAATAGACGCTCAAAATTTGCCCGCTGTAAAACTAGGATTCTCCAAAGATTTACGAATAGGAGAATGGGTCTTGGCGGTTGGAAATCCATTCAACCTTACCTCTACCGTAACGGCAGGAATTGTAAGTGCAAAAGGACGAAACATAAATATTGTAAATAGCCAATTTCCAATTGAATCTTTTATACAAACCGATGCCGCTATAAACCCCGGCAATAGTGGCGGAGCATTGGTAAATGTAAAAGGCGAGCTCGTAGGAATAAACACGGCTATCCTATCTAAAACAGGCTCCTACACCGGATACGGATTTGCGGTGCCGGTAGATATCGTAAAAAAAATAGTAAAAGACCTTATTAAATATGGCGAAGTACAAAAGCCTTTCTTCGGGGCTGAAGTAGATGAAATAAACACGTCTTACGCCGATAAATTAAAACTCGACAATCTTAATGGCGTAATTATTTCCTACCTACAAAAAGAAGGCGCCGCCGAAAAAATAGGCCTTAAAAAAAATGATATCCTTCTCAAAATCGGCGACTTTGAAATAGACAGCAAAGGTAGTTTTGACGAATGCCTTAGTTACTTCAGTCCAGGAGACAAAATAAAAGTACTCTATAAAAGAGCTAATAAAATCAACGAAGCCAATTTAACACTTACCAATCGAGAAGGCACTACCGAAGTACTAAAACGAGAAACGTATAAATCTGAATCTCTAGGCGCAGATTTTGAACTTATCTCTAAAGTGGAAAAAGAAAAATTAGGCATTACCTCTGGCATCCGAATCGTAAAAGTAGGCAACGGCCTTATCCGAAGACTAAGCCTCAGCGAAGGCTTTATCATTACATCGATAAATAAAATAAGTATAAGCACCCCCGAAGAAGTGGTAGATATATTGGAAAAAATAAGAGGAAGAGTAATAATAGAAGGAATAACTTCTAACGGCCAAAGAGGCTATTATTCTTACTATTTCTAACCTTTAATACAACCCTATTATTCACTACAATAATCAACTAGACTACGATGAACTTAATTGAAAACAACGAACTCTCTATTTCAATCGCTACTTTGGGAGCCGAACTAAGCAGTATTGTAGATAAAAAATCGGGTATCGACTACCTGTGGAAAGGAGATCCCTCCATCTGGGGCAGAAAATCGCCCGTTTTATTTCCTATTGTAGGACGGGTAAACAATAACGAATATACCTCTGGTGGAAATACTTATGCACTGCCTCAGCATGGTTTTGCCCGCGATATGGATTTTACAGTAAAGGAAACCGCCGCCGATAAAATTGTATTTTCCCTTGTTTACACCGAGGAAACCCTTATAAAATATCCTTATAAATTTGAACTCCAAATTCGCTACACGTTGCTTGGTAGAAAATTGACAGTAGGCTATACCGTGATTAATCTTCAGGATACGGAGCTCTATTTTTCAATAGGTGCGCATCCTGGTTTTACATGCCCAGTTTTAGAAAATGAAACGTTGGAAGACTATTACCTAGAATTTAATACACCAGAAACGCTAGAACTTTATACCTTATCGGGCGGATTAGTAAATCCTGATCCCATCCCCTATTTAAACAACGAGAAAAAAATCCCGCTTTCCAACGCGCTATTTAAAAACGACGCCCTCATCTTCAAAAACTATCAATCGGATTTTATTTCTTTAAAACATAAAGACAAAGGTGAGGTTTTTAAATTTTATTGTAAGGGATTTCCCTTTCTAGGCATTTGGTCTAAGCCAGGGCCATTCGTATGTATAGAGCCATGGTACGGTATTGCTGATTTTGTAAACCATACGGGAGTACTGGAAGAAAAAGAAGGTATTCAGATGGTAGGGGCTGGAGAAAAGTTTGAGTGTGCTTGGGGGGTGGAGTTTAAGTGAGAAAATGTCTTGTCTTGAAATAAGGTTATAGGCTGTATGCTTCTTAGCTCGTACTGCCGTTGCTCGTGTCTTCACGAGCAACTATTTGGGATTGTTCACGATTTAGTTGCGCATTGTTGAATAACATTCATGTTGTTCTGCTACTATGTAACAAAATAGTTATAAATTTTAGACTATCGTATTTGAATATAAAAAGGAGTGGAATTAACTTCCTGAGCGTGCTATTATAAATCCCACCGTTCAATCGCTTACTAGGCTTTAGCGGTGCTTGTGTTTTCTTGCATTTCCGTTGCCTATCGGCAAAACAACATTAACTATTATTCAACAATGCGTACTTAAATACTGGACAATCCCAAACGAGAGACATTCCTTATTTGAATAGCATTGGAGGGGACACAAACAATGATGCTATTATCCTGAAAATCTAACCCATGTATACTATTGGGGGATAATTTATCTTAAGTGAAACTTTCACTATGGCTATTAAGCACCAGAAAAATATAATTTTACAATATTCGCAATTAATCCAACAACTGAGAAGGTTTAACCTTTAATGCTTCTAATAATGCAAAAAGTATTGGGAGACCAAACCCAAACTCCCCCTTTTCAATTCTCTGAATAGTTCTAATATCTACGCCACATTCGTCAGCCAGTTTTTCCTGTGTCAAACCACTGGACTCTCTGAGGTTTTTAACCTTTAATCCCAATTTTTTAATTTCAGCAACATAGGTCTTTTCCACAAATCGAAGGTGGAAAATCAAAGATGAAATCTTTACGACAAATTTGTCGTAAAGATGAAAAAAATGTTTAAATTACCAACCAACTTAAACCAAACTCTTAAAATGGCTCTTAGAAACTATTATTGTTATGAATGCAATACTGTCATTCAAAAAGATTCGCTACCAAACAATTTCAGTTGTAAAAAAGGAACACACTCATGGAATAAAATATAGAATCTTATGCCTCTGGATAAAAAAAATTACACATCCTCTGTTTTAAGGGAGAAAATGCTTCTACACCGATTTCTTGGAGATTTATACTTCATTTTGGAATAAAGGAGATTGCTCATTGGAAGTATTATTTACAGAAGTTGACAATGCTGGATACGATATTGTACTAACAAAAGAGAACAAACTTGTCTACATCCAGCTTAAGGCTATAAGTAAGGAAGAATCTACTACCTCTGTTTTCAGTATTAATAGACGACTGGAGGAGAAACCAGGTGGTTGTGTTGTCCTGATTGAATATACGTCAAATAGCCTTTCCTATTACTACTTTAAAGCACAGAACTTGAAGGAATATAAAACCGCCAAACACACCAAGGCAAATGCTAAAGGGGTAAAAGAAAAGCGTGAGGGCATTGTTAAAGTAGGAAAGAAAAAGTTTGAAGCCTGTGATGCAAATGATTTAATAGAAAAATTATTTGCATGATCTGAATATAGAAGCATCACTCACGTTAAATCTCCGAAATCAGAGATGGGCAAAAGTGTGTCCTAATAGACATCCAACAACTCTTAGTAAATAGATACGATATAGTCGCAAGTCTACGTGAAACGAAAGCCAAATTATAGAAACAAATCAATCTAAATAATTTAAATTAAAAACTGATATGAAAAAGATAACTCTAATATTAATAACACTGGTAATAATGGTTACCGCATGTAAGAAAAATGATGATCCTAAACCAGTAGTTACTGATCCAACCCCAACAACCCCTGCTCCCTATAAAGTATCACTCTTTATGGACATGGATTCGGATAGTGTTATTGCTAGACACAAACAAGATGGAACAATTCAAGACTCTGACTACACCGATGCATTCAGTTATATTATCATTGAAAAAGAAGGTACAGATTCGGTGATTGTGGGGATGATTATTGGTTTAGCCTTTAGTACTGGGGTAATTTTTGAATGGGATACATTAAAATTTGTTGGGGATTCAGTGGTTTTCATTTCAAGTTTAGATAGTTTATATGGTGGTGGAGCTTATTCAGCATCTGTCTACACTATTCATAGAAATTCAACAAACATTTATAAATTAGATTGCAGGGAAGGTTTTTATGGGGTGGGTTTATCGGAAGGTACAATTGACATAAAGAAACAACCACAAGTTTACAAAGAACTTAAACCATTATTAACTCCTGAAGATCTTATAACTTTTGGGAAATACTTTGAATAACCTTTTTTGATTCGGGGATAATTTATCGATGGCAGATTCTGCCATCGATAAATTTTTGAACTAAAATAACATAGTCCGTTACTACCCTTGCTCGTATCTTCACGAGCAACTATTTTTACGACTTTAAAAGACATTTTTTGTGGAGACACAAACAATGGCACTGGCTAATGCTCACATAATCTTAAATTAAAACTATCAATATCTGTTCTTATTAAATTAAACTTAGAGACTCCTTTCCTATTCAAAGAAAAAGTAGTATCATATTGGTACAAACTCATAAATGGAACTCTTAATTTATCCTTCTTAAAAGAGCAGTTTTTTAATGCTGGGGGATTTAGAAATTCATTACATGTTTCTTCAAATAAACTACCATCCCCTTTTATATAAAAGGCTATAAAAAGTTTTGTGGAATCGATTATTTTATTTTGAGTTTTGGAGAAATAAATATCTCCTCCAATGTGATAATCATAATCTGTTGCTCTTTTTACCTTTTGATTTTTATAATGATCGGATTTATTTAACCGTGTATTATTTACCTTTCTACCCTTCAATGCTTTTATAGCTTAATTGAGTGTTAATGAATCATATAATTCACAATAATCTACTATAGTATTAATTATATTGCTATTGGTAATTTGAATACCATTTTCAAAATTATTTGAATAATAATACATATCCTGCATCCAGTAGGAACTTTCAGCATCTTTGTTAGAAATGAACTTAATAATGACTACTCCGTCTAAACGTAAGGGTTTATAATAATTTACAGTAGCTCCATTTAAAATGAACATCCCACAAAAAAGAACTACATAGTTTAAATATTTTCTCATTTTTATTAGTTGATAATTTATTTATCTCGCCGTACTTTGTTCCCGAACCAATACTATTCAAATAAGGGAGCCTGACCTTATTGCCGTCCAATTGCCTATCGGCAAAACAACATAAATGTTATTCAACAGTTCATAACTAGTAAGCAATGCATCACAAACTGTTGCGCGGTGGAGCAGTCTGCATAACTGGTTTGTCTATACCTTCTTAAATTCCGTCCCGCAAGCCTTACATTTATAAACCGTTTTATAATATATAGGAAATACCATCAAAAGAAAAGAAATAAAGATAGAAGCAATTCCTGAAGCTCCTTTCATCGATTTAAAGTCAAGGTACAATTCACTTGAACTACAGCGAGGACAGGTAACCAAGCTTCCATTATCGTTAGTTAAAGGAACTTGTTCTAACTGACTGAGAAGTTCTTTTGCGCTTTCAAAATCCTCGTCGTCAATTTTTAATTTTATACCACCTACTGAATTACTATAAATTGGATTAATCGACACCATATATTCATCAAATAAATAACAGACGATACCTTCGCTCTCCAATTTATTTTTTAATTGATGAGCGTCTATTGCGTTGTCAAAAGTTTTAAAGGTTATTAGTGCCATAATGAATTGGTTTAGCAAAAGGTAGTGAAAATTCCAAGCTTTAACAATTGTATTACAAACGTTACTGACTCTCCTCTCCCTTCTAGCTGCATATAGTCTTTAGCCTTGGGGTGCGGGAGCTGCTGAACGAACTTAATAAAATTTTAAGGCAAACGGGGTCGTAACTTGACTTTTAAATTGGATTATCTGTCCTATGATATATAGCATCTACATTATCTATAAATATACTTTGTGTCAAGAGCTACATTGTCGTCAAATCCTAAATAATCATAAAACAATTCGGCTACAATTGGACTATTATATTTATTGAAAACATAAATTAGCATTGCAATCAATCTGAGGATAATACTGTTTACTCATAATAACAAATATCAATCTACCGTCAATGGCATTGTATAGCTCTAACTTGAATCTATTAATATTATTAGATCTTCGAATTATACAATCTCCTATTATAGCAATAATTTTTTTTGATACGATACCGCTTTTATGAGACAGCGGAACTTTAAGTATTTTTAAAGTATTATATTTTTTTTGATAATAAACTGAAATAATTATCCAAGTCCAATTAATTAAAAAACCGACTATTATCATTAGAAAAGCCATCTTATTAAATAATAAGAAAAGAATTAACAATACAACTATCATAAAAAAAATTACGACTTTAGGTTTCAATAATAAATATTTTATTTTTTTATTAACATAATTGACAGTTTAAGTATCTTATTCCGTGGTCTTTTTTTTATGTACACCAAAATACATCTTCTGGTAATGATAAAAAATAAGTAATCAATATTATCATAATTAGAATTGGCAAAATGAATATCCAATACCAAAGAATATATTTTGGATTGTTTGGGAATAATCGAGGTTGTATAACATTGAATAATGAAAATGAAATTAAGAAAAATATTAGTAATGCAATATATAATCCTATCACTGCAAATGGCATTCCCATCATTGCTTGAAGTAAAATCATTTTAGTCTTCTTTAATTGTTACACTTATTCTACTCTGTGATCTGTGGCTCACAGAGCATTAATTTTTCTCAGCATTTCTGGCTCTAAGAATTTAATAACGATTGCACCTCGATTTTCAATATTGGTAAATGCTTAATTACAATACTCCATACTTGTAAATTTTCTATATCATCATATCCATGTGTAAGTCTATTTCTGGTATCTACAATTTTTCGGGAATTGGAAATGAGAATTTCGGGCACTCGTTTTAATAATGAACTCATCGCTTCTCCAATTGTAATCAAATTACGTTCAACGGCATCTTGCAAAAGTATATTTGAATCATACAATGAAAATATTTTTTCTGTGCCAATATAGCTTTCAATATGTTCAATACAAATAAAAATATCTTGAAGCAATTTTTTTATCTCATTATCCATAAATCGCCACTTTAGTTTCGTTTAACTCTTTAATAAAATAAGGGTTTTTAAGTGAACGCTCGGTAAGTAGATCTACTTTTCTATTCAATAAATCCTCTAACTGAAAAGTTAAATCCCACAAATGTTCGCCCGCATCAACAGGGTCTAAGCCTTCTTGGAGGTTCACTAAAAAATCGACATCGCTTTTGTCGTTAAATTTTTCGGTAAGTACTGAACCAAATAGATACGCATTTGCAATTTTGTGAATTTTTAATAATTTAATTACCTGTGGTAAATAAGGCTGTAATAAGGGATGTATCATAGTTCCAAATCTTAATTGTCTATTTTACTAATTTTGTTAACAAATCAATTAACTCCTACTTATACAAATGCTTCGCAATTACAATTTTTTGTATCTCTGAAGTCCCTTCTCCAATGGTACAAAGCTTCGCATCACGATAGAATTTTTCGGCAGGATAATCTTTTGTATAACCATAACCCCCAAAAATTTGTAAAGCATCGTTCGCTACTCTTACTGCTACTTCAGAGGCATAGAGCTTTGCCATAGCCGATTCTTTTGTCATCACCAAACCTTTGTTTTTCATATCGGCGGCACGGAAAATCAATAAACGAGCGGCTTCAATTTCGGTCGCCATATCGGCAAGTTTGAACGATACGCCTTGGAAAGAAGAAATACTCTTCCCAAACTGTACACGTTCTTGTGAATACGCCAGCGCTGCTTCGTACGCGCCTTGTGCTATCCCCAAGGAAAGTGCGGCTATCGATATTCGTCCGCCGTCCAATACTTTCATCGCCTGAATAAATCCATCGCCATCAGTACCTAATACTTGGTCTTGGTGTACACGGCAATTGTCAAAAACCAGTTCTGTGGTTTCAGAAGCACGCATGCCCATTTTATTTTCTTTTCTACCAGAGGTAAATCCTGGTGTGCCTTTGTCAATGATAAATGCGGTTGCCGAACGGTGCGAACCCGGCTCAGAAGTTCGAGCCATCAACACACATACATCTCCCGATTTTCCATGGGTAATAAAATTTTTAGCACCGTTGATTACCCAATGGTTGCCGTCTTTTACCGCTACGGTTTTCATATTTCCAGCATCCGATCCTGTGTTTGGTTCGGTAAGTCCCCAAGCCCCAATAAATTCGGCAGAGGCTAACTTTGGCAGGTATTTCTTTTTTTGCTCTTCGTTTCCAAAGTACATAATATGTCCCGAACACAAAGAATTGTGTGCCGCCATGGAAAGCCCTATCGAACCGTCAATTTTTGAAAGTTCTTCGATAGCGGTCACATATTCGAAATAGCCAAAACCCGAACCGCCGTATTCTTGAGGAATAAGTACGCCCATCAAACCCAATTCGCCCAATTTCTTAAATACTTGTACGGGGAACTCCTGACTATCATCCCATTCCATCATTTTGGGACGTATGTGTTTTGCACCAAAATCACGTATCATTTGAGCTATCATTCCTTGATTTTCATTCAAACTAAAATCCATAACAATCTATTTTTTAATAAAAACGCATAATACTCAATTTAGTTTCAAATGCGCTGTCTTCAATATTAGCATTTTTCTATTATATCGCCTATTTTTACAGCCTAATATTAATAAAATCAGATGAAAATTGCTGTAGTAGGAACCGGTTATGTAGGGCTTGTATCGGGTACTTGTTTCGCCGAAACAGGAAATAGCGTTACTTGTATTGACATAGACGTCGAAAAAGTGGCTAAAATGAAAAATGGTTTTGTACCGATATACGAACCAGGACTTGAAGAACTTTTCAAACGGAATATTGAAGAAGGACGGATAACCTTTTCCACAAGCTTAGCAGAAGGAATTAAAAATGCAGAAATCATTTTCCTTGCATTGCCTACTCCATCGGGAGACGACGGTTCGGCGGATTTAAGTTTTATTATGAGAGTAGCAGAACAGCTTGGTCCTTTGCTAGAACAATACACCGTCATTGTAGACAAGAGTACCGTTCCTGTAGGCACTTCCGAAAAAGTAGAAAATGTAATAGCCAAAAATTGCAAAGTAGAATTTGATGTCGTTTCCAATCCTGAGTTTCTTCGTGAAGGAGTGGCGATAGACGATTTCATGAAACCAGATAGAGTGGTGATTGGGACAAGTTCGGAGCGCGCTAAGAAAGTAATGGAAAAACTTTACGCTCCTTTTGTACGCAATGGAAACCCTATCTATGTCATGGATGAAAAATCTGCGGAGCTTACCAAATATGCTGCCAATGCTTTTCTTGCCATGAAAATTTCTTTTATGAATGAGATTGCAAACCTTGCAGAAATAGTAGGGGCAGATGTAGATAAAATAAGAAAAGGTATCGGTTCAGACAGTAGAATCGGCAAACAATTTTTGTATGCGGGTACTGGATATGGAGGAAGTTGTTTTCCAAAAGATGTAAAAGCATTGGCTAAAACTTCATTGGATAATGAATTTGATTTCAAAATCCTTACTGCCGTTATGGATGTAAATAGGAGACAAAAAACAATTCTACTTCCTAAAGTAAAGCGCTATTTCAACAACGACCTTAAAGGAAAAAAAATCGCTATCTGGGGTTTGGCATTTAAACCAAATACGGACGACATAAGAGAAGCTTCTGCCATAGACATTATCCAAGAACTACTGAGAGAAGGTGCTACCGTAAGCGCTTTTGACCCAGAAGCAATGGCTAATGTAAAAAAATTGATGGGCGATAAAATTACGCTTACTGAAAAATCTTACGAGGCGTTAAAAGATGCTGATGCGTTAATTATTGCTACCGAATGGAATGAATTCCGTCAACCTGATTTTGAAAGAGTAGGAAAACTATTAAAAAACAAAGCAATATTCGACGGCAGAAATTTATTTGACAACGAACAAATGCGCGAACTGGGCTTCCATTACGAATCTATCGGAAGACAAGGCGTTACAAACAAATAATTAAATATAGAATTAGTTAGCATTATAAAATGAGTACTATTAAAAAAAGAGTTTTAATAACCGGTGGAGCAGGATTTCTAGGATCACATTTGTGTGACCGCTTTATCAAAGAAGGGTACCATGTAATCGCTATGGATAACCTGATTACAGGCGACCTTAAGAATATCGAACATCTTTTTAAACTGGAAAATTTTGAATTTTACCACCACGACGTTTCAAAATTTGTATACGTGCCAGGAACATTGGATTACATCTTACACTTCGCGTCACCCGCAAGCCCGATTGATTATTTAAAGATTCCTATACAAACGTTGAAAGTTGGTTCATTGGGAACACATAATTTACTTGGCCTAGCCAAAGCAAAAAATGCCCGTATGCTCATCGCATCTACGTCTGAAGTATACGGCGACCCTACGGTACATCCACAAACGGAAGATTACTGGGGCAATGTAAATCCTATCGGCCCTCGTGGCGTATACGACGAAGCCAAACGTTTTCAAGAAGCGATGACGATGGCGTACCATACATTTCATAATCTTGAAACACGTATCGTAAGAATATTTAATACTTACGGACCAAGAATGCGCCTCAACGACGGACGTGCGCTTCCTGCATTTGTAGGACAAGCGTTACGTGGCGAAGACATTACAGTATTCGGAGACGGCTCTCAAACACGTTCGTTTTGTTATGTAGACGATCTTGTGGAAGGAATCTATCGTTTACTGATGAGCAATTATGCTTATCCTGTAAACATCGGAAATCCTGTAGAAATTTCGATTAAAGATTTTGCCGAAGAAATTATAAAACTTACGGGTACAAAACAAAAAGTAGTGTA